>DAIODV010000214.1:0-6812 GCA_036746615.1 Mycobacterium sp. | reverse complement strand
GTTGGTCTGGGACGAATGCCAGAAGATCGCCGGCAAAGACCCCGATTACAACCGCCGCGACCTGTGGGAGGCCATCGAGTCGGGCCAGCATCCGGAGTGGGAGCTCGGCGTCCAGCTCGTGCCCGAGGAGGACGAGTTCAAGTTCGACTTCGACCTGCTCGACGCGACGAAAATCATTCCCGAGGAACAGGTTCCGGTCCGCCCGGTGGGCAAGATGGTGCTGAACCGCAACCCGGACAACTTCTTCGCCGAAACCGAGCAGGTGGCATTCCACACCGCCAATGTGGTGCCTGGCATCGACTTCACCAACGACCCGCTGCTGCAATTCCGCAATTTTTCCTACCTCGACACCCAGCTGATCCGATTGGGCGGCCCCAACTTTGCCCAGTTGCCGGTGAATCGGCCGCTCGCGGACGTCCACAACAACCAACACGATGGCTACGGCCAAATCGGGATTCCCAAGGGCCAGACGAGCTACTTCAAGAACTCGTTGGGCGGGGGCTGCCCGGCGCTGGCCGATGAGGATGTCTTCCGGCATTACACCCAGAAGGTGGACGGCCACAAGATCCGGCAGCGGGCCGAGAGCTTCAAGGACTACTACAGCCAAGCACGGATGTTTTGGAAGAGCATGTCGCCAGTCGAAGCCAAACACATTGTGGCTGCCTACGCTTTCGAGCTTGGCCACGTGAAGGAAGTGGAAATTCGCGGCCGCGTCGTCGATCAACTGAACTTGGTCGACCACGACTTGGCGACGCAGGTGGCTGCAGAACTCGGCCTGCCCGAGCCGGAGGAACAGGCCGTCGACGACAAGCTGCCCGCGTCGCCCGCGCTCTCGCAGCTGAACACGGCCACCGACAGCATCGAAACCCGCAAGATCGCGGTGTTGGCCGCCGACGGCGTCGATGTACGCGGCACCGAGCGGTTCCTCGAGGCGATGCGCGAGCGGGGCGCGATACCCGAGGTGCTGGCGCCCACCGCAGGCGGCAAGCTCTCCGGCGGGTCCGGCGGTGAGCTCGCGGTCGACCGATCCTTCACCAGCGTTGCCTCAGTCCTTTACGACGCGGTCGTGGTGCCGTGTGGTCCGAAGGCGATGGAGACACTCGAAAACGACGGGTATGCAATGCATTTCGTCACTGAGGCCTACAAGCACCTCAAGGCGGTGGCTGCGTTCGGTGCGGGCGTCGACCTGCTCCGCAAAGCTGGGGTCCAGGGCCCACTGGCCGACGGCGAGGATGTTGTGGCTCAGGCTGGCGTCGTGTCGACGACCGCGGCCCAGGATGACCTGTCGGAGCAGTTCTTTGAGGACTTCGCGGCTGCGCTCGCCAAGCATCGTGCATGGGAGCGCGAAACCGACTCAGTATCTGCCTGACTCGTTTGGCGGTATTCGCTGCTGGAGGTTTTCTCGACCTTTATCGACGGGCGAAGAATTCCGCGCGTGGCGTCAGCATGTTCGCCGCATAACCCGCACTTCAATGGCGTGTCTGTAATTTACCTGTGAATAACAAAAGGACTCTTCCCAGGTAGCGGGGCTGCTATTCGCACCTGTGCGAGTGGTTTTGCCGTCGGCATTGGTGGGTATGAGGAGACCCGTGCGGTGAAACGCCCGATATTGCGCGCGAGCCGCTCGAAAAAAGGACCGAACATCACGGAACGAGAGGAGTTTAGCGTGAAGTTCACTTCGACTACGGCAAAGACGGCTATCGGAGCTGCCGGAATCGCGGCGGCCGGTGTATTCACCGCGGCGACAGCCGTTGCTGCTCCGCCGACCATCCAAGGGTTCGGGTCCAGCGAGCAGCTCATCGACGGTCCGATGACGACCGCCTACACGGTGAGCAACTTGCACCCGTCCAACGTCGTGATCCCCGGCTACACACCCCAGGGTCACCTCTACCAGGCGGACGTCACCGCGCAGGCGAACAATGGAACGGTCACGCCGGTGGTCTCCGACTTCAGCGCCCGCTCCACCAACGGACCCGCGGCCAACGTGCCCCCGGGTGCCCCACCGGTCGGTAACGGGACCGCGGGTAATGGCGCGACGTACCGCGTGATCGATAACGTGCCGGTTCCGAACGGGCTTAACCCGGCGCCGATCACCCAGGGCAACCAGGCCAACGGGACGCTCTACTTTGACGTCACCGGCGCGCCACCCAACCAGGTTGTCTACAACGACGGTGTGCAGGACGTCCTCGTTTGGACGAATACCTAACACCAACGTTGGTTAGGCAGTAGCAAAAATTGTCGACCTCCCCGCGTCGCCACTGACGCGGGGAGGCGCATTTTCGAATCCGCTTTGCGCGGAAAGTGATTGGAGCCAGCATGACTTCTACCGACCACAGGTCTGCGGACGTGCGTCAGCAGGCACACGAGCATGCCGATCGGGCACGGGCCGCGATGGAAGACAAGCGCGAGGGCCGAGAGGGGGGTGTGAGCGGCTGGGTGGCCGAGCGTGCCGGCGAATGGGATCTCAGCGGCCCAGATGAGGATGCGCTGCAGCGCCAGAAATTCTTCTGGAATGTCCTGGTGGACTACTGGTTTCGGATGGAGATCGACGGCTGGGAAAACATCGGAGACCCACCGGCGTTGCTCATCGGTATCCACTCCGGTGCGCCATTTGTGTGGGACGCGTGGACTGTGGGTTTGCAATGGTGGCGACGGTTTGGTGTGGAACGTCCCCTGCACGGCACTGCGCATGATGTGCTGATGGCCATTCCGGGGTTCGGCCGGTACTTCCGCTCCATGGGTGTGTTGCCCGCTGCGCCGGATGCGGTCGCGACGGCGCTGGCCGAAGGACGCGACGTGGCGCTGTGGCCCGGCGGCGAGGTCGACTCGCTGCGGCCATGGACTGAGCGCGACCGCGCAAATCTGGCTGGGCGAAAAGGTTTCGTGAAGATGGCGATTCGCGCCGGGGTGCCGATCGTGCCGATCGCGACCGTGGGAGGCGCCGACGCGATGCCGGTGCTGATTCGCGGTGACCGCCTTTCGCGGACTTTGCGGCTGGATCGGCTGTTGCGGCTCAAGGTGTTTCCGCTCGCGATCTCGCTACCCTGGGGAATTGCCCCTGCTGCGGTGCCGCAGCTTCCGCTGCCCGCCAAGATCAGGACGCGGTTCATGCCGCCAATCGAACTCGATCACGACCCGCAGCGCGCCGAGGATGACGATTACGTCGACCGCAAATATCACGAGGTACAGGGCAGCATCCAGCGCGGGATGGATGCGCTGGTACGCAAGCGGGCCTTCCCTTTGTTCGGGTGAAAGTCACTGCGCCAAAGCGCATTTAGGTAGTAGGCAAAAACGACGGGCCCGGTCGCTAGACCGGGCCCGCCAAAGTTCCAGCGGTTAATGCTGGTGGGATTCCTGCTTCTTTTCGGCAGCTGCCGCGCTACCGCGAGCTGCGTCAGCTTCAGCTTCCCGCTTGGCGGCGTCGCGCTGGGCCTCGGCCTTATCCTGCTGGGCCTTACCCTCGCGGGCGAGGTCGTCTTGGCCGAGTACGGCTCCGGCCGCTTCCTTGGCCTTACCCTTCACGCCTTCGACGACGCCGCGCACGGCCTCTTCGGGTCCACTCTTCTTGTCGTCTGACATCGAGTTCCTCCTCGTTGGCTCTTGCTTATCCCGGCCGGATTTCTTGACCGGTTCGGCGGCGCGAAGCCATGTTGTTGGCTCAACTCGCCGCGTGTCGCCGGATTCCCACGCTGCCCGCTCGCCAAACCTCTTTGCCTTCCTGCAGATCTAGCGACTGGCCGCTAATCGCTGGTCGGACGCCAGAAGTCGACGGTTGTGATGCCGACCACCCGTTTCCGACCCCTGATGGCCGGGTATGCGAAACCGCGATGACAACGTCGTTGTGGCTGGCCGACAGAGTCCGGCCGGATGAGCAAGCAAATCTAGGGCAGCCGTCCGCCGATGTGGTGGTCGTCGGTGCGGGTATTGCCGGTCTGGTGACGGCGGTGTTGCTGGCCAGGGCGGGCAAGGACGTGTTGGTGCTGGAGGCCCGCAGCGCTGGTGCCGTGACGACCGGCAATACCACCGGCAAAATCAGTCTGTTGCAGGGCACCACGTTGTCGAAGATCCTTGGCCGCCACGGCGCAGATCTCGCACGCGACTACGTAAAAGGAAATCGCGAAGGCCAAGACTGGCTGCTGCGGTACTGCGAAGCAAACGATATTTCGGTGCAGCGGGAGGACGCCTACACCTACGCGCAGTCCGCGAAGGAGGTGCCGTCAGCGCGCGCCGAGCTGGCGGCCTGCCGGCTTGCCGGTCTGGACGCCGATTGGGACGACGACGCTGGAGTTCCGTTTCCGTATCACGGCGGTGTGCGGCTGGCTGATCAAGCACAGTTCGATCCAATGCCCCTGCTGGATAGGCTGATTGGAGAGCTGACCGGCCGTGGCGGCCGGATCGTCGAGGGCGCCCGGGTGCGTTCGGTGTCGCACCATCAGGACCGAGTGCACTTACGCGTGCACACCGGCCACGAAGATGTGGACGTCGATGCCGCGCAGTGCGTGCTTGCCACCGGCATTCCGATCCTGGATCGCGGCGGATTTTTTGCGCGCGTCAAACCCAACAGGTCCTACTCCTTTGCATTCGACGTCCCCGGTGACGTCACCCGGCCAATGTTCATATCGGCCGGTTCCCCGACCAGGTCGGTGCGCTACGCCCCCGTCAACGGTGGCGAGCAGCTCATCGTCGCGGGCGCCGGCCATACCGTGGGTCGCAAGAGCCCCACTGCCGAGCTGGACGAGTTATCGTCGTGGGCGCAGAAGCACTTTCCGGGTGCTGTGGTGACCCACCAGTGGTCAGCGCAGGACTACACCCCAATCGACCGGCTGCCTTATGTCGGACCCATCCTGCCCGGCAACGAAAAGATCTTTGTTGCAACAGGTTTCAATAAGTGGGGTCTCACCGCAGGCGTAGCCGCGGCGCTTATCCTCAATAGCCGGATTCTTGGCGGGCGAATGGACTGGGCGCGAGCGTTCGCGGCGTGGAGTCCGCACGAGGTAACCGGCCTCACCACGGCCATGCAAGCCAATCTCGAAGTCGGGTTCCACATGACCAAAGGCTGGCTGACGCCGATTGCCCGGTTGGGCAGCTCTGCCCCGAGTGAAGGCGGCGTGGTCAGCGGACCGCCCTGGCATCTGCAGGCGCGATGCGCGATTGATGGTGTGCAACATCAGGTGTCGCCGGTATGCCCACATTTGGGCGGGATCGTGAACTTCAACGATGCCACCAAGTCGTGGGAGTGCCCGCTGCACGGATCGCGCTTCGCGCCAGACGGCGCGCTGCTGGAAGGACCGGCCACTCGCGGCCTCACCGCGTCCTCGCCGAACGGCAACGAAGCCACCTAGGTCATCACGCGCGGTTATTGACGCCAGCGTCGCGATCGGATTAGCCGCCCAGCCTGCGCACGATAATCCCGTTGACTCTTAGGACGCGCAGCCTGGCCATAAGGCAGGATGGGACATGCTGTTGTGGGGGATAGCTGGATGGCGCCCTCCCATGCGAGGAGTCTGATGACGGAGCAGGAGCCGACGAGTCCCAACGGCGCTGATGCATTTCCCCCGGACCACGGGAAACCGGGTCGGCGCAAGTACACCCGAGTGTTGCTCAAACTCGGCGGCGAGATGTTCGGTGGCGGACAGGTCGGGTTGGATCCCGATGTGGTCGCGCTGGTCGCCCGCCAGATCGCCGAGGTGGTCCGTACAGGTGTCCAGGTCGCTGTCGTCATCGGCGGCGGTAACTTCTTCCGCGGTGCCCAGCTTCAGCAACGCGGCATGGAACGCACTCGTTCGGACTACATGGGGATGCTCGGCACAGTCATGAATAGCCTTGCGCTGCAAGACTTTTTAGAAAAAGAGGGCATCGTCACCCGGGTTCAGACCGCGATCACGATGGGTCAGGTCGCCGAGCCCTACATTCCGCTGCGGGCGCGGCGCCACCTGGAAAAAGGACGTGTGGTGATTTTCGGTGCCGGCATGGGGCTGCCGTACTTCTCGACCGACACCACGGCCGCACAGCGCGCATTGGAGATCGGCGCCGACGTGGTGCTGATGGCCAAAGCGGTCGACGGCGTCTTCGCCGAGGATCCGCGGGTGAATCCTCGCGCCGAACTGCTGACCGCGATCACACACCGCGAAGTCATCGACCGAGGCCTTCGGGTGGCCGATGCCACCGCGTTCAGTTTGTGCATGGACAATGGCATGCCGATTCTGGTGTTCAACCTGCTGACCGACGGCAATATCGCCCGTGCGGTCGCGGGTGAGAAGATCGGAACGCTGGTCACCACCTGACAGGAGCGGCGCAGAACAATGATTGACGAGACACTCTTCGACGCCGAAGAGAAGATGGAAAAAGCGGTATCGGTGAGCCGTGACGACCTGTCGACTATCCGGACCGGCCGCGCCACCCCAGGCATGTTCTCCCGCATCGTTATCGACTACTACGGCTCTGCCACCCCGATCACTCAGCTGGCCAGCATCAACGTCCCGGAAGCGCGCCTGGTCGTCATCAAGCCGTACGAGGCCAACACCTTGGGCCCCATTGAGACGGCGATTCGCAACTCTGACCTTGGGGTCAATCCGACCAACGACGGCACACTGATCCGGGTCGCTGTCCCGCAGTTGACCGAGGAGCGCCGTCGCGAACTGGTCAAGCAAGCCAAGGCCAAGGGGGAGGACGCCCGCGTCTCGGTGCGCAACATCCGCCGCAAGGCGATGGAGGAGCTGCACCGCATCCGCAAGGACGGCGAGGCCGGCGAGGACGAGGTCGGCCGGGCCGAAAAAGACTTGGACAAGACCACCCACCAGTACGTCACCCAG
>DAIODV010000213.1:0-6850 GCA_036746615.1 Mycobacterium sp. | reverse complement strand
GTTCGGCTCACTGGTTGACCGCGCGCACTGGGACGACAGCGAATACCGCTGGCATGTGTTCACCGCATCAGGCCAAGAGTATGTGACCCAGTTTCTGATCTCGGGCGCCGGCGCGCTGCACATCCCGCGGCTACCGAACATCGAAGGCATGGATGAATTCCGCGGCGCCGCTTTCCATTCCGCACAGTGGGACCACAGTATCGAGCTGGAAGGTAAGCGGGTGGCGGTAATCGGCACCGGGGCCAGCGCCATCCAGATTGTGCCGGAGTTGGTCCGCCGCGATGCCGGCGTCACCGAGGTGCAGCTGTATCAGCGCACCCCGCCATGGGTGGTGCCACGTCCCAACGGTCCGTTCCCAGACGGGTTGCGTTGGGCGTTCGCGCACGTGCCGGGTCTGCGGTTGGCGGTGCGGTCTGGAATCTACTGGGGACTCGAGGGCTTGGGCTACGCGATGACTAGACGCCCGAGCCTGCTGCGTGCCGTCGAATTGGTCGGCAAGTGGAACATCCGCCGCAGCGTCCGCGACAAGGAGCTGCGTCGCAAGCTCACCCCGCGCTATCGCGCCGGCTGTAAGCGAATCCTCTACGCCCCCAACTACTACCAGGCGGTGGCCAATCCGAAGACCACGCTGATTACTGAGCGAATCAGCCGCATCACGCCCGGAGGCATCGTCACCGGCGACGGCGTCGAACACCCCGTCGACGTCATCGTCTACGCCACCGGATTTCACACCACCGACTCCTACACGTTCGTCGACGTCAAAGGTCCGCGCGGGGAGGATCTGGTGGACCGCTGGAACCGGGAGGGCATGGCGGCACATCGCGGCATTGCCGTGGCCGACATGCCGAATCTGTTCTTCTTGCTCGGACCCAACACCGGCCTGGGCCACACCTCGGTGGTCTTCATGATCGAGTCTCAAATCCACTATGTCGCAGAGGCGATCGCGACGGTCGAGAAGTACGGGGCGCAGGCACTGGCACCCAGCCGGTCGGCCCAGGACCGGTTCAATGCCGAGCTGCAGGACAAGCTGGCCGGCTCGGTGTGGAATACCGGTGGCTGCAGCAGTTGGTACCTCGACGAGCAGGGTGTCAACCGAACGCTGTGGAGTGGCATGACGTGGCAGTACTGGCGGTCGACGCGCTCGCTCAAACCCGCGGAATACCGGTTCTTCGGCGTGGGCACCGGCGCGCAGGCCAAGCACCGAAAAGTCAGCGCCTGAGCAGATCCGCGAACGCTTTGGCGGCCGCATCGACGGCGGCCCGGTCGTTGGTGGCCACCAGGTCGAGCAGCAGCCCACGGGTGACGGCCAGCCCCAGCCTTGCCATGGCGGCATCGTAGGGGACATCGGCGGCGGTCTCGACCTCCCGCAGCCAGTCGTCGACGGCGCCGGGAACCATTCGCGTGAACGGTTTTTCGCCTTGGGCCGCACGCGAGTAGCACTCGAAGAAAAGGCGTTCGAGCTGCCATAGTTCGGGCCGACGGAGGTCGGCCCACATGGCCGTGAAGCCTTCGGCCGGATCCGTCGGTAGATCGGGGACGAGAGCCATCTGGCGACGCTCGACCTCCTCAACAACCGCTACGAGCAGATCGTCACGAGATCCGAAGTGGTGCAACAACATTCGATGGCTAGTGCCGACAGCGGCAGCAACGTCGCGTAGCGAGCGGTCGCCAATGCCGTTCGCGGCGAACTCAGCGATCAGCGCATCGAGGAGTTGCCGGCGTCGCGCCAGATCAGGCGTGCGAACCATTGGCGCGGCTGAGCTCCTCAGACCGGGCCTTGAGTCCTCGGGCCTCGAGTTCAAGGAAGCGCTTGGTCTTCTTCACCATCAGTCGTCCGACAAGGGCACCGAGGAAACCTGCCTGGTCGAGTTGCTGGCGAACCAGCGTGCGGCCGCCGGGCTGGGCGCTGACGTAGTGCCGCGCAGTGACCCGGACGCCGGGAGACCGCTGCACCCACGTCCAGGACGCGCCCGGGTCGATCTCGGTGACCTTCCAGACCAGCTTCTGCATGCCGGGCTGTTTGATCGCGAACCGCTTGCCGACGGCCAGGTCGGCGCCGTCACGCCCCACGAGCCGGGTCACCGAGTCGGTCCATTCTGGCCAGCGCTCGACGTCGCTGAAGACCTGCCACACCAACTGCGGCGGTGCGTCGATCTCGATACTGTCTTCGGTAAACATGTACCAAATGGTACATGTAACGCGGGGCGCTGAACAGTGGTCTATCCGACGCGCGCGTTGAGGTGCTCCAGCGCCACTTCGGCGCCGTTCCAGCCCGGAATTCCCGTCACTCCCGGGCCCGGATGCGTGCATTGGCCGCACAGGTAGAGCCCCTCGACCGGCGTGGCGAACTTGTCGGCGCCCTCGACGACGCGGCCGGTCCACAGCTGGTTGGGCTGCAGCAAGCCATGCGAGTAGTCACCGGCATGCGCGCTGAATGTGCTACCGAAGTAGCGGTTGGAGAACACGACGCGGTTGGTCACCGAATCGGCGAAACCCGGCGCGTACTTGTCGAAGATCTGCACGCAGGTGTCGGCGTATTGCTCTTTCCAGCTTCGGTTTTCGTCGGCGTCCAGTCCGGTGGGGAAGTAGGGAGTGAAAATCGTTGCGCTGTGCTTGCCTGCCGGCGCCAACGATGAATCGACCATGCTGGGGATGTACAGATACGTGGGCGGGGCGTCGGGAAGCTGCCCTTTGCGGTACTGCTCCCACGCGTCGCTGATGTATTCCGGCGAGGGCGCATAGGCGACGGTGGGACACCACTGTCCGTTGTCCTGCATGAAGGGTTGTAGACGCTCGATCCATTGCGGCGCTTGGTCGATGGTCAGATGGGCCTGGATGTAGCCCAGGTTGAAGTTGATTTCCTTGATCTTGCGGATGTAGTCCGGCGGAAAGTTCTGCGCGCCGGCCAGATTCACGAATGTGGTGTACGGGTCGAGCGAGGAGAGCACGGAATCAGCCGAAATCGTTGTGCCGTCGCGCAATTGGACTCCGGTGGCGCGCCCGTCGTTGACCAGGATCTGCTTGACATGCGCCTTCATCTGCACTTCGACGCCCATGGACTCGGCGCGGCGGCACAGCGCGGTGCTCAGCGAGCCTATGCCGCCGCGCGGCATGATGTATTCGACGTTGCCGCCGCCAATCAGATAGTGATACAGCGTCGACGCATTCGAGCCGGGAGTCCATGGGCCGCCGTCGAAGGCGTCGATAGACATCGCGGCCAGTGAGCCTTGGATGCAGCGGCCCTGGCCGGGCGCCAAGAAGCGGCGGACCGTGTCCATCGTGCTGCCGTACCACATCTGGGCGAAGTCGTGGCGGTCCTGCGCCGTGGGCTGCGCGGCGATCACTTCGATGATGTCCAGCGGCGGGCCGAACGCCGAATCGACGAAATACGGTGCGAATCGGCCGATGTGGGCGAACAGTCCGCCCAACGCCGTCGCAACCTCGGGTCCGTGATCCTCAATGAGGTGGCGTCCCATGCGCTCGAGGTCGTTGTACATCACAAAGGGGGCGTCCTCGGGATCGCCGAACGTGCACGTCGACGTCCACTGATCCATCAGCTCGAAGCCCCACTTGGTCAGCTCCAGGCGATCGGTCATCTCCTGACGCCAGATCAGCACCGCCCACGCGCCGACGCTGTGCTTGTATCCGTCGAAGAGCTCACGAGTCGCGGCCATCCCGCCGAGGAAGTGCGCCCGTTCCAGCACAAGCACTTTCGCGCCGCCCTTGGCCAGCACATTCGCGGCGACCAGACCGTTATGGCCCGCTCCGATGATGATCGCGTCGTAGTCGGCCATGCTCGCTCCTCTGTGGTGATCCCTCGATTGAACGCACAATGTCACACCTGACATATTTGCGTCAATGGTGACATTTGGTGTGAACTGGCACCGTGGAATCTCGGAGACAACGCACGCGTCAAGCGCTGCAACAGGCGGCGATGAAGCGCTTTATCGCCGACGGGGTTCACCAAACCAGCGTTGCCGACATTGCGGCCGACGTCGGAGTCACCGAGCGAACCTTCTATCGGCACTTCCCCTCGAAGCACGCGGTGATTTTCGCCGACTACGACATCGGCTTTGAGTGGTTCGCCCGCGCCCTCGCGTTGCGCCCGCATGGGGAGCCCATCGCCGCGTCGGTGCGAAAAGCCATGGACGCGTTCCCATTTGATTTCGCGATGGTGCGCCAAGCGGCCACCATTCGATCACGCGACCTCGACCAGGACATCATCACCACGCACATTCGCCGGATGCGCGATCAGGTCGCCGACGAGATTGCGCGCTTCATCCATGAACGATCCGCACCGACGGCCGACGGGGCCATGATCGCCGACATCGCGGCACACAGCTTAGCCACCGCGGTGTTCGCTGCGCTGGAAGCGTGGATGCAAACGAGCGAACATGACATCGATGAACTGAGCCGGCTGACCGACGTCGCGTTGAGCGCTCTTGAAGAGGGCCTTACCCACACGCTTCGAGATGCCGGATTGGACTGACTCGCGGCGACACGCGAACACAACTTCTTGTGTTACCTCGTCTTGTCGGCCCCCAGGGGTAGTGTTTGAAGCCTAAGCATGCTCGACTATCCGTCCTGGTGAAGTGGGGTTCTGGTGAGCGAAAAAGTGAAACTGATCGACCGGGTTTCGGCGATCAACTGGAACCGTCTTCAAGACGAAAAGGACGCCGAGGTCTGGGAGCGGCTGACCGGCAACTTCTGGTTGCCCGAGAAGGTGCCGGTGTCCAATGACATCCCGTCGTGGGGCACGCTGACGGACCACGAGAAGCAGTTGACGATGCGGGTGTTCACCGGGCTGACGTTGCTGGACACCATCCAAGGCACGGTCGGGGCGGTCAGCCTGATTCCCGACGCGCTGACGCCGCACGAAGAAGCGGTCTACACCAACATCGCCTTTATGGAGTCGGTGCACGCCAAGAGCTACAGCTCGATCTTCTCCACGCTGTGCTCCACCGCCGAGATCGACGACGCCTTCCGCTGGTCGGAGGAGAACCCCAACTTGCAGCGCAAAGCCGAGATCGTCATGGAGTACTACCGCGGCGACGAACCGCTCAAGCGCAAAGTGGCTTCCACGCTGTTGGAAAGCTTCCTTTTCTACTCCGGCTTTTACTTGCCGATGTACTGGTCGAGCCGCGCCAAGCTGACCAACACCGCAGACATGATTCGGCTGATCATCCGCGACGAAGCCGTCCACGGCTACTACATCGGGTACAAGTACCAGCGCGGGTTGGCGCTCGAGGACGCGTCCAAGCAGGGCGAGCTGAAGGACTACACCTACGAGCTGCTTTTCGAGCTCTACGACAACGAGGTGGAATACACCCAAGACCTCTACGACGAAGTCGGCCTGACCGAGGACGTCAAGAAGTTCTTGCGCTACAACGCCAACAAGGCGCTGATGAATCTCGGGTACGAGGCGCTGTTCCCGCGTGACGAGACCGACGTCAACCCGGCGATCCTGTCCGCCTTGTCGCCCAACGCCGATGAAAACCACGACTTCTTCTCCGGGTCGGGATCGTCGTATGTGATCGGCAAGGCCGTCGTCACCGAAGACGAGGACTGGAACTTCTAAAGCCGGGTCTGGCATGCGCGTCCGCCTGATCCTGCAACCCGCGTGGCTTCGGTTCGTGGTGTGGTCGGTGTTCTTGGCTGTCGTGTGGGGGCTGCTTACCAGCCTGCAGTCGGGCTATGAATTCGAAAGCTCCTTCCTTTCAGCCATTTTCTTCGGTGCCGCCCTCGGCGGATATTTCACGGCAGCGACCCAAGGCATGCACCGGGAGGCTCAGGAAGTGGTTGCCGGACTCGACGAAGCGGGACGTTCCGATGCCATCAACGGGGTCCTGCGAGGCGTCGTGCCCGCCGATCCAAATGTGCTCGCAGCGGCGGCGCGGCTGGGCAAAATATTTCTTCGCAACAAGACAGCCGATCAACTCAAGCGTGCGGAGATCTGGTCCTGGGTCACGTTTGGCGTACTCATCGCCGTCAGCGTCGCTGGGGCCGTGGCGTTCAGGGACCAGAGGCTGCTCCTTGTGGTGGTTGCCGTGCTGGCGGCGATCGAGCTGCCCGTCTCGTTGATCAGCTCGCGGCGCATTCAACGCAATGTCGCGCAGCTGGCCGAAGCCGCTAGTCAGTGAACGGTGCATGAATTGTGTGAATGGCGTGCTGCCGCGGTAGCGCCGCTGACCCACCTTTCGTGACACTGAGGAGGTGGCGATAACACCATCTTCTACGGCCGCGTTTTTCCGTTCAGTGATCCGGTGGCTGCAGGACGGCTACCCCGAAGGCGTTCCTGGTCCCGACCGCGTGCCATTGCTCGCGCTGCTGCGCAGCACACCGCTGACCGAGGATGAGATCACCGAGGTCGTCGACGCCATCGACGAGGAGGTCGAGGGCGAGGTGCACCGCGACGTGATTGCGGACTTCATCTCGGACATGACGCAATACGACGCCGGTCCGGAGAACATCGCGCGGGTGGCCGCCAGGCTTGCCGCAGCCGGTTGGCCGCTGGCAGGCATCGCAGCCGACGGGACCCGCAGCGATGCGTCTAACGGGGAAGCTGCCGCTGCCTCACAAGGTTGACGTGTCGATCACGAAGCGGTAGCGCACGTCGCTGGCCAGCACGCGCTCGTAGGCCTCGTTGACGTAATCCGGTTGGATGACTTCGATTTCCGGCGTCACGTCGTGCTCCGCACAGAAGTCCAGCATCTCTTGGGTTTCGGCGATGCCGCCGATGTTCGACCCAGACAGGCTGCGCCGCGCCAGAGCCAGCGGGAACGCCGGCACCTCCATCGGGTGCTCGGGGATACCCAACTCGACGAGCGTGCCGTCAACGTCAAGGAGGTTC
>DAIODV010000212.1:5999-6900 GCA_036746615.1 Mycobacterium sp. | reverse complement strand
CGCCGAGACGGTTTGGCCCCCCGACGACTCGAAAGACATTGGCAGCGAGCCGTATTTGAGAACGTTGGCCAACTCGCGCGCGGAGCTCGAACTGAAGTCACCGTGGATTTGAGTGCGCCCACCGGGAATCGCTTCCACGATCCGCGGTGCACTCACTACTTCCGAGTCCAAGGTGAACGCGGTTTGGGTACCGATGTGGGCAGCCGTGAAGTCCGCCCAGGTGTTTGCGGCGTCGCTCTTGAACTGCAAGTCGACGACGTAGTTGGCGTTTTGTTGGTTGAACCCGGAACTGGCGTTCGCGATCTGGTCGCCGCTGATGATCGACGGCGCCAGCAGATACGCCTCTTTGCCGTCCTTGCCGCAGGTCACCAGCGGCAGGTGCGGGTCGTCATTGCCGGCCAGAATGTCTTCCTTGCCGCATTGTCTGGCCATGACTTGCAGCGCCACGAATTGCACACCCTGATTGGTGCTCTGGCGCCATTGCCGTTCCTTGGCGATGCGCTCGGCCAGTTCCAGCCGCGGATCGGGCGGCCCGGGCATCACCGGGGGCGCGGGCGCCGGACCGGCCGTCGGCGCGGGTGCGGGCGTGGGCTTAGCCGGTGTCGGCGGTGGGTCCAATGGATAAGGCCGCGGCTGCGCCGCGGGCGGCCCGCCAGGCAGGGGCAGACCACCTGGCGCGGGCAACCCGCCGGGCTGTACGGGTGCTACAGGTGCCACAGGTCCACCAGGACCACCGGGTACGGGTGCGCCGGGAGCGCGTCCAGGTGGCAGCCGCGGGCGTCCGTGCGGCAGTTGTAACGGACCACTGTCCACCGGAATCGCATTGATCACCGGGCGGATGTACAGCCGCGCGGTCTGGCCTAGATTGCGCGCCTCGCTGCTGTCTTTGCCGGGAACCGTG
>DAIODV010000212.1:4193-5989 GCA_036746615.1 Mycobacterium sp. | reverse complement strand
ACGATCACCTCAGACCCCGACACGCCCAGCCCGTTGACCCGGGCGCTGATGATCTGCTGCGCCTGAGACAGCGCTTGGCGCGTCGGGCGCGATCCGTCCGGGGTGCGCGCGGTCAACGTGACTCGGGTGCCGCCCTGCAAGTCGATGCCGAGCTTGGGATCGGCGCGCTTGCTGCCGGTGAAGAACACCAGCAGGTACACGCCGACGAGCAGGATCAGGAACACCGTCAGGTAACGGGCAGGGTGCACCGGCGTCGAAGGCGATGCCACGTGTCGAGTCTCCTCATCCGGTCCTCGCGGGTCGCCACCGGCCCGCGCTGGAATATTCGCGCGTCGATCAGTTCGACTGCACCCGCAAAGGGTACGTGGCAGGCCTTAGTCGTTGGGCAGCCGCTCCGGGGCGTCGGCTAAATCGTCGGAGTCAGTGGCCTCGCTGTCGAGGATCTCCGGCTCGATGCGGTCCCGCACGGCCAGCTTCATCCAGGTGGTGACTACTCCCGGCGAGATCTCGAGGTCCACGTTGTCGTCGGTGATGTGCGTGATAGTTCCCTGCAAGCCGGAGGTGGTGTGCACGCGGTCGCCGACGCGCAGCGACTCGTGCAGGTCGATGGTGGCTTGCATCGCGCGCTTCTGCCGCCGAGAGGCGAAGAACATGAACGCCCCCAGCACGATGAGCAGCGGTAAAAAGACAACCATTTGGTTCATGAGGGCAACGATCTTTCCTGTTCGTCTATGAGTCGGTGCCCAGTCTGCCACTTGCGGCCCGGCGACTGTCTTGACGCGCGGGCATGAGAGTGGCACAACGGGCGATATGGTTCGCATCGTCGACTCGGACCAGCACCTGTATGAGAGCGCTTCGCTATGGGCCGACTTCATCGACCCAGGCGCCCGCGAGGACGCCCTGAGCCTGGTTGACGACGAGCTCGGCTACACCTGGCTGAGCTGGCGCGGCGAGCACCTTGCGCTGGCCGACGTCCATCTTCCCGGTGACACCGCGTCGTGCGGGGAACATCGCAAGCGTCAGCGGGCCGGTGAGCCGGCGTCCTACCGCTACGCCGAGGCATTACCCGCGCCCTACGTCTCCCCCGCGGCCCGCGTGCAATGGCTCGACGACGCCGGTCTCGATGAGGCGGTCGTGTTTCCCAATTACGGGCTGCTGTGGGAGCGCCGCCTCGCGTCGTCGCTTCCTGCGACGACGGCGAACATGACGGCGTGGAATCGCTGGTGCGCCGAGGTGCAAGCCGAAGGTCGCGGCCGATTACATCCAGTCGCGCATCTGACGCTGCGTGACCCGGATTGGCTTGAGGTGCAACTGGATACGCTTGCGGCCGCCGGCGTCACGCTGGCGATGATCGGCGCCGGACCGGTCGACGGGCGGGCGCTGTCACATCCTGATCATGACCGGATGTGGTCGGCGTTTGTGGACCATGCGATCACCCCGGTTTTTCACGTCGCCGATCAGGTGCGGGTGTTCGACGACTGCTGGTATCCCGACGAGCCGGCCGACGATCTGGTGCCGGTGACCGAGGCGGTGTTTCTGTGGGTGCCGCCTGCCTTGGCGCTGACCGACCTGATCTTGCACGGCGTCTTCGATCGTCATCCCGGCCTGCACTTCGGCGTCGTCGAACTCAGCTCGTCCTGGGTGCCGCAGTTTCTGCTGATGCTGGACGGTGCCGACGCCTTCACCACTCAGCTGAACGGCAAGCCGGTGGCGAAGCTGGCGCGCGGGCCCAGCGAGTATTTCCTCGACCACGTGCGGGTGTCGTCGTTCTCGTACGAAGACCCCAAGCGGCTGAC
>DAIODV010000212.1:0-4183 GCA_036746615.1 Mycobacterium sp. | reverse complement strand
CAGGAGACCGGCGACGTGTTCATGTTCTGCAGCGACTACCCGCACTCCGAGGGCACCGCCACACCGCGCGACGACTATCGGCGGATGGGCTGCGTGGAGCAGGACATGCCGGGGCTCTTCCATACCAACGTCGATTCGTTGCTGGGTCGCTAGCGCATGGAACTCGACGAAGCGCTGCGCAGCACCGGCGCAGTTCGCGATTTCACCGACCACCCCGTCGACGACGCCGTCGTAGCCCGGGTCCTCGACACCGCCCGGTTCGCGCCCAGCGGGGCCAATGCGCAGGCGTGGCGGATCGTCGTCATCAAGGACCCGTCGAAGCGCCGCCGGCTACGGGATCTATACCTGGAGGGCTCGCGGGATTATCTGGCGTTGACCGTCGCCGGCTTGCGGCCGTGGGCGCCGACCAACGACCGCGACGCCGAGTCAGCGGCCCTGGCCGCTGGACAACCCTCTGTAAACCTTGCGGCGCCAGGGGGTTTCGCGGAGAAGTTCGACGAAGCACCGGTATTGCTGGCACTGTTCGCCGACCTGTCGATGTTGGCGGCGGTGGACCGCGACGCAGACCGCTACACGTTCGCGGGCGGTGCCTCGATCTACCCGTTCGCGTGGAGCATCCTGTTGGCTGCGCACGACGAGGGGCTGGGCGGTGTGATCACCACGATCGCGATCCGGGAAGAGGAGCAGGTGAAGGCTTTGCTCGGGGCGCCCGATCCGCTGGCCTTGGCGGCGGTGATCGCGCTGGGTTATCCGGTGAAGCGGCCCCGTCGCCTGCGCCGCGCATCGGTTAGCTCATTTGCTTCCGTCGACTCAATTGACGGTCCCCTTTTCGGCCCGCCCTGACGTACCCTTTAAGGGAGGCTGACACATGAGGAAGTCTGTTCGCCTCCTAGCACCAGTCGCCGCGCTCGCGTTGATGCCGATGGGGGCCATGACGATGCCGACCGCGAGTTCGGCACCATGTGACGACGGCCAATTCTGGAGCCCGCATGCCAGCGCGTGCGAACCATTGCCATGTCCTTCCGGCGCATCGTTCGATGCGAATGCCGGCGTGTGCGAGTGCCACTTCGGCTCGCGTTACAACCAGTTGCGGAACGTCTGCCAGCCGGTTGACATCTACGAGCCTCCCTCGATCTTCGGTCGCTGACCTGGCGTCTTTGCTACGGTCGGCTAATGAGGAACTTCGTTCGCCATTTGGCACCGGTCGCGGCGATGGCGTTGCTGCCCATGGCGGCCGTGACGATTGCGACGCCGGCCGTGAGCTCGGCGCAATGCGACCCCGGCCAGTGGTGGGAGCCGTTCAGCAAGACCTGCTACCCGCTGGGCGTCGGGCCGACACCGCTGAATTGCGATCCCGGGCAGTGGTGGGATCCGAGCAGCAACATCTGTCGGCCGTTGGGACAAGGGCCGACACCGCTGGGTTGCGATCCCGGCCAGTACTGGGACCCCACGACCAACGTGTGCCGGCCGCTGGGAGAAGGGCCGCCCGCCGGATAACTTGGCTACGCTGCTGAGGTGTCCGCCGTCGAGCAGAGCCGCCACCTCGCGACCGAAATCCCCGGTCCGGCATCGCTGGAACTAACCAGGCGACGAGCCGCGGCGGTGTCCCAGGGCGTCGGAATCACGATGCCGGTGTTCGCGGCGCGCGCTGCCGGCGGGATCGTCGAGGACGTCGACGGCAACCGGTTCATCGACTTGGGATCGGGCATCGCGGTGACCACGATCGGCAACTCCGCACCCCGCGTCGTCGACGCGGTACGCGGGCAGGTCGCCGACTTCACCCACACCTGCTTCATGGTGACGCCCTACGAGCAGTATGTCGCCGTCGCCGAACACCTCAATCGGCTCACCCCCGGCTCCGGCGAGAAGCGCACGGTGCTTTTCAATTCCGGCGCCGAGGCGGTGGAGAACGCCGTCAAGATCGCCCGCTCGTATACCCGCAAACCCGCGGTAGTGGCGTTCGACCACGCGTATCACGGCCGCACCAACATGGCGATGGCGCTGACCGCGAAGTCGATGCCGTACAAGAGCGGCTTCGGGCCGTTCGCGCCGGAGATCTACCGGGCGCCGCTGTCATATCCGTTCCGCGACGGGCTGATTGATAAGGAACTGGCCACCGACGGCGAGCTGGCCGCACAGCGTGCCATCGACGTCATTGCCAAGCAGGTCGGCGCCGAGAACCTGGCCGCCGTCGTGATCGAGCCGATCCAGGGCGAAGGTGGATTCATCGTCCCCGCAGAGGGATTCTTGCCGGCGCTGCTGGAGTGGTGCCGCAAGAACAATGTGGTATTCGTCGCCGACGAGGTGCAGACCGGCATCGCGCGGACTGGCGCGTGGTTCGCGTGCGAGCACGAGGGCATCGAGCCCGACCTGATCTGCATCGCGAAGGGCATCGCCGACGGGCTGCCGCTGTCGGCCGTCACCGGCCGCGCCGAGATCATGGACGCCCCGCACGCGAGCGGCGTCGGCGGCACCTTCGGCGGAAACCCGGTCGCCTGCGCGGCGGCGCTGGCCACGATCGAGACGATCGAGACCGATGGGCTGCTGGAGCGGGGTCGTCAGATCGAGCGGCTGATGAAGGAGCGGCTGCACGCGCTGCAGGCCAGCGACGACCGGATCGGCGACGTGCGCGGACGCGGCGCGATGATCGCCGTCGAGTTCGTGAAGCGCGACAGCGCTGAGCCCGACGCCGCGCTGACCAATGCGGTGGCCAACGCTTCGATTGCCGAGGGCGTGATCGTGTTGACGGCGGGCACGTTCGGCAATGTGGTTCGCTTTTTGCCGCCGCTGACGATCAGCGATGAGCTGCTCAACGAGGGTCTATCGGTGGTGGCCGGAGCGCTCGCTCGGCTTTAACCTCATTCGTCACAGCAGTCTCGGCGGCGGAGCATGCGCCGTTGTGCCCGCCTCTGAGCGACAACTGGCCCGGTCACGTAACGCCATGACGCGGTGGTGAATCCGGTGCTCGGTGCCGCGCGGCATCCAGCCGGGGCCATACCGGCCTCGTCCGAGCCGTCGCACTCGGCCGTAGCCCATCTCCCACCGCAACGCATCCGAGATGCACTTCGACGGTCGTCCGCGTGCGGCAAAGCCGTGCCAGGCGAGGGCGTCGATCAGCTGTGGAACGGTTGCCGGGCCGTGGAGGAACAACTCCATCGTCAGTGCGTAGCGAAGCTCGATACCCCGCAGCTGCAGCACTTGCTTCATGATCAGACGGTCGCATGCCGGTCCGACAGCAATCCGTTTGTCGCTCAGAGGCGGGCACATCGACAGCCCGGCCGGCGCCGTGACTGGTGTGACCCGTTTGACGAATTTCTGCCTTTCGGGAATACCGTTAGTTTTGCTAACGTAGTTCTTATTAGGTGCAGCGTCGCACCCCATAAATTTCCCGATTCACATGTTGCGAGGTTTCGTTATGTCGATTGATATCCAGGAGTTAGCCGCCAACGACCCGCAGTTCGCCGCCGCTCAGCCCGATGAGGCCGTCAGCGCCGCCATCGCAAACGCCGCGCCGCGGCTCCCGCAAGTGGTCAGCGCTGTGCTGCAGGGCTACGCAGACCGGCCCGCGCTGGGCCAACGCGCCGTCGAGCTGGTCAAAGACCCGCAGACCGGACGCACGTCAGCCAAGCTGCTCCCCTGGTTCGACACCATCACCTACGGCGAGCTCGACGCCCGCGTCGACGCCGTGGCTCGTGGGCTGACTGACGTGGCAGCCGGTGACCGGGTGTGCGTCTTGGGCTTCACCAGCATCGACTACACCACCATCGACGTTGCACTGGGCCGTATCGGTGCCGTGTCGGTTCCACTGCAGACCAGCGCGGCGATCACGCAGCTGCTGCCGATCGTCACCGAGACCCAGCCCACGGTGGTCGCGGCGAGCGTCGACTACCTGTCCGACGCCGTCGAGCTCCTGCTCGCCGGGTCTGAGGCCGGCCACACCCCCGCACGGTTGGTGATCTTCGACTACCGCACCGAGGTCGACGACCACCGCGAGGCCCTGCAGGCCGCCCACGAGCGGCTGGACCACCTCGGGCTCACCATCGACACCTTGAATGAGGTCCGCGAGCGCGGTGCCGCGCTGCCACCAGTGCCTGCACTTGAAAGCGACGCAGATCCGTTGGCGCTGCTGATCTACACCTCGGGCAGCACCGGCGCTCCCAAGGGCGCGATGTACCCGCAGAGC
>DAIODV010000211.1:0-6904 GCA_036746615.1 Mycobacterium sp. | reverse complement strand
GCGCTCCTACATGCGCGACATCAACCTCGGCCGGGAGACCCAGCCGCACATACCACATTCCGTCGGGATGACCGAAGAAGAAATCTACGAGATGTACCGACTCCTCGCGATAGCGAAATACGAAGAGCGCTACGTGATCCCGACAGCCTATACAGCCCAGGCGCGCGATCTGGAACAGCTGGCTGGCTGCTCGTTGGATAGCGACGGCGGCCCGGGCATGTACGAAGGCGGCCCATTCGGTACCGCAGACAGCGACCCGGTGCCGATCAGCGTGGAAACCTTCCACAGACGGTCATCGCGCGTGAACTTGCTCAATTGGGACGGCGGCGACGTGCCGGCGGGCATGTTCCCCGAAGTGCAGCGACAGCGATGAGGCTGCGCTCCCGAGTACGAGAACCCGACCTGCGCGACCGGTTGGTCTGGCAGGCGGCCTCGCTGCTGTTGGCCTACCCCGACGAGGGGCGTGACCATCGGCTCGAAACCGTCGAAGCCCTGTTGTCTCACCTCGATGGCACCGTCGCGGAACTGCTGGGCCGCAGCCTCGCCGCACTGCGCACCATTGATCCGCTGACCGCCGCCACCGAATATGTCGAAACCTTTGACATGCGCCGCCGTTCGACGATGTACCTGACCTACTGGACGGCCGGCGACACCCGCAACCGCGGTCGCGAAATGCTGACGTTCGCCTCGGCCTACCGCGACGCCGGAGTCGAACCGCCGAAATCCGAAGCCCCCGATCACCTTCCGGTGGTCCTTGAGTTCGCCGCGACGGTCGACCCGAAGGTGGGACGACAACTGCTGATCCAACACCGGGTGCCGATTGACGTTCTGTTAGGCGCGCTGAGCGATGCGCGGTCGCCGTATGAGCACGTCATCGCGGCGGTGTGTGAGACGCTGCCCCCGGTCAGCGACCAGGAAGAGCGTCGGGCACAACAGCTGGCCCGGCAGGGTCCGCCCGCGGAAGCCGTTGGCTTGCAACCGTTTACCCTGACCGTGCCACCCAAGCCAAGCAGCGGGAACTGATATGGCCAATCCGAGCCTCGGGCAGATTTTCTGGAATGTGGCGCCTTACGCCGCGCTGTCGATCGCTGTGGTCGGCACCTGGTGGCGGTACCGTTACGACAAGTTCGGTTGGACCAGCCGCTCGTCGCAGATTTACGAATCGCGGTTGCTGTCGATCGGTAGCCCGCTTTTCCACTTCGGCAGCCTGATGGTGATCATGGGCCACATCATGGGCCTCTGCGTGCCGGAGTGGCTGACCGAGGATTTCGGGCTGAGCGACCACTTCTACCACTTGCAGGCGCTGATTCTCGGCGTGCCCGCGGGGTTTGCCACCTTGATTGGGGTGGGGCTGTTGATCTATCGGCGATTGGCGCACGGACCGGTGCGCCTGGCCACCAGCCTGAGCGACAAGCTGATGTACCCGGTGCTGGTGTGCGCGCTGGTGGCCGGGATGGGCTGCACATTGATGGGCGCGACCCACTACGGCGAGGTCCACGATTACCGGCAGAACGTGTCGGTCTGGTTCCGGTCGATATTCATCTTGGACCCGCGTGGCGACCTGATGCACCAAGCGCCGCTCTATTTCCAGATACATGCGACCATCGCGCTGGTTTTGGTTGCGATGTGGCCGTTCACCCGGCTGGTGCACGTTTTCAGCGCGCCCGTGGCCTACCTGTTCCGGCCCTACATCGTGTACCGCAGCCGTGAGGTGGCGGCGAACAAGCAACTGGTCGGTTCGGCGCCGCGCCCGCGCGGGTGGTAACTGAGATCCTCGACACTGCGCTGACGCTCAGTTTCGTTATCGATAGCCTGCGCTGCGACAATCACCGGCGTGGATTTTCGCAACATCGCCATAGTGGCGCACGTCGACCACGGTAAGACGACCCTGGTTGACGCCATGCTGCGGCAATCCGGGGCGCTTACCCACCGCGGCGACGACGCAATCGAACGACTCATGGACTCGGGTGACCTGGAAAAGGAAAAAGGCATCACGATCCTGGCCAAGAACACCGCCGTCCCCCGTCAGCACGCGGACGGCTCGATGACCGTCATCAACGTCATCGACACGCCGGGCCACGCCGATTTCGGAGGCGAGGTGGAGCGCGGCCTGTCGATGGTCGACGGCGTGCTGCTGCTTGTCGACGCCTCCGAAGGGCCGCTACCGCAGACCCGGTTCGTGCTGCGCAAGGCGCTGGCCGCGCATCTTCCCGTCATCCTGGTAGTGAACAAGACCGATCGGCCCGACGCCCGCATCGCCGAAGTCGTCGAGGAGAGCCACGACCTGTTGCTGGACGTCGCCTCCGACCTCGACCAGGAGGCGCAGGCAGCGGCCGAGAAAGCGCTCGACCTGCCGACGCTGTATGCCTCAGGACGTGCCGGCATCGCCAGCACCACCGAACCGGCCAACGGACGCAACCCCGACGGCGACAACCTGGACCCGCTGTTCGATGTTCTGCTGCAACATATTCCGCCGCCGCACGGCGACCCCGAAGCGCCGCTGCAGGCGCTGGTAACCAACCTCGACGCGTCGTCGTTCCTTGGTCGGCTGGCTCTGATCCGGATCTACAAGGGCCGGATCCGCAAGGGTCAGCAGGTGGCCTGGATGCGCGAGGTGGACGGCCATCCCGTCATCACGAACGCCAAGATCACCGAACTGCTGGTCACCGAGGGCGTCGAACGCACCGCGACGGATGAGGCGGCGGCTGGAAATATCGTGGCGGTGGCCGGGATTCCCGAGATCATGATCGGCGACACGCTCGCCGACCCGGACCACGCCCACGCACTGCCGCGCATCACCGTCGACGAGCCCGCCATCTCGGTGACCATCGGCACCAACACCTCTCCGCTGGCGGGCAAAGTGTCCGGCCACAAGCTCACGGCGCGCATGGTGAAGTCGCGCTTGGACTCCGAACTCGTCGGCAACGTGTCGATCAAAGTCGTCGACATCGACCGCCCCGACGCCTGGGAGGTCCAGGGTCGTGGTGAGCTGGCGCTGGCCGTGCTCGTCGAACAGATGCGCCGCGAGGGCTTCGAGCTGACGGTCGGCAAGCCGCAGGTGGTCACGCAGACCGTCGACGGCAAGCTGCACGAGCCGTTCGAGGCGATGACCATCGACTGCCCCGAGGAGTTCGTCGGCGCGATCACCCAGCTGATGGCCGCCCGCAAGGGACGCATGGAGGAGATGACCAACCACGCCGCCGGGTGGGTGCGAATGGACTTCATCGTCCCGAGCCGCGGCCTCATCGGCTTCCGCACCGACTTCCTGACGCTGACTCGCGGCACCGGTATCGCCAACGCCGTGTTCGACGGCTACCGGCCCTGGGCGGGCGAGATCCGGGCCCGCCACTCGGGGTCGCTGGTTTCGGACCGCACCGGGTCGATCACCCCCTTCGCCATGATCCAGCTGGCCGACCGCGGCCAGTTCTTCGTCGAACCCGGCGAAGACACCTACGAGGGCCAGGTGGTCGGTATCAACCCGCGTGCCGAGGACCTCGACGTCAACGTCACGCGCGAAAAGAAGCTGACCAACATGCGCAGCTCGACGGCCGATGTCATCGAAACCCTCGCTCGGCCGCTGGAGCTCGGCCTCGAACAGGCGATGGAGTTCTGCGCCGAGGACGAATGTGTCGAGGTCACTCCCGAGGTGGTGCGGGTCCGCAAGGTCCAGCTCGATGCCACCGCCCGGGCCCGCAGCCGCGCGCGAGCCAAAGCCCGCGGGTAGCACGAGCCCCGATACCCTGTTGGGCGTGCCGAAACGAGCCCGCCGCGCCTGGCTAACCCTCGGCGTGCTGGTTTCGATGCTGGCCAGCTGCACGGTCAGTCCGCCACCGGCCCCGCAGAGCACCGAGACCACGCGGAGCACCGCGCCGCCGCCGCTGCGCAAGACGCAGATCATCGTGGGCATCGACTCGATCGGCGCAGGCTTCAATCCGCATTTGCTGTCCGATCTTTCCGCGGTCAACGCCGCGATCGGCGCATTGGTGCTGCCCAGCGCGTTCCGGCCGGTGCCCGACTTGGCCACACCGACCGGATCCCGGTGGGAGATGGACCCGACGCTGCTGGAATCCGCCGAGGTGACCGGGGAGAACCCGTTTACGGTGACCTACAAGATCCGCCCGGAGGCGCAGTGGACCGACAACGCTCCGATCGCCGCCGACGACTTCTGGTATCTGTGGCGGCAGATGGTCGGCCAGCCCGGTGTGGTCGATCCGGCCGGCTACGACCTGATCACCGGCGTGCAGTCGATCGACGGCGGTAAGCAGGCCGTCGTCACGTTCTTGCGGCCATACCCGGCGTGGCGCGAGTTGTTTTCCAACATCTTGCCCGCGCACATCGTCAAGGATGTGCCGGGCGGTTTCCCGGCCGGATTGGCCAGTGCCCTGCCGGTCACCGGCGGACAGTTCCGGGTGGAAAACATCGACCCGCAACGCGACGAAATCCTGCTCGCCCGCAACGACCGGTATTGGGGGCCGCCGGCCAAGCCGGATCTGATTCTGTTCCGCCGGGCCGGCGCGCCGGCCGCGCTGGCCGATTCGGTGCGCAACGGCGACACGCAGGTGGCCCAAGTGCACGGTGGCTCAGCGGCTTTCGCGCAATTGTCGGCGATCCCGGATGTGCGGACCGCCCGGATCATGACGCCGCGAGTCATGCAGCTCACGTTGCGCGCCAATCAGCCCAAGTTGGCCGACGCCGCCGTGCGGAAGGCAATCCTGGGAATGCTCGACGTCGACTTGCTGGCCGCCGTCGGTGCAGGCAGCGACAACACGGTGACCCTGGACCAGGCGCAGATTCGCTCGCCCAGCGATCCCGGCTATGTGCCGACCGCTCCGCCGGCGCTGACCCGCAACGAGGCGCTGGGGTTGCTCGAAGCGTCCGGCTATCAAATCGAGAACGACACGTCGGCGTCGGTCCCTCCGCCGCCGGCAGGGCCCTCGGCGCCGCCGCGGCCCAGCACCGGTCCGCCCGAGATCACCCGGGGGCGTATCAGCAAGGACGGCAAGCAGCTTTCCCTGGTCATCGGCGTCGCGACGAACGACCCGACGTCGGTAGCTGTGGCCAACACCGCCGCCGACCAATTACGCAACGTCGGTATCGCCGCGACAGTGCTGGCGCTCGATCCGGTGGCGCTGTACCGCGATGCGCTTGTCAACAACCGGGTGGACGCCCTCGTCGGATGGCGCGAAGCCGGCGGAAACTTGCCGACCCTGCTGGCCTCCCGCTATAGCTGTCCGGCATTGGAGGCGACGACGGTGTCGACGACGGCGGCCCCGACCGCCTCATCCGACCCCTCGGTGACGGCCACAGCGGCCCCGGCGACCACCGCAGCGATTCCCACCTCGACTGCACCCAGCCAGACGCACGAACCCGGAGCCCTGGTTCAGGCGCCGTCCAACCTCACCGGGATCTGCGATCGCAGCATTCAATCGAATATCGATGGCGCACTTGCCGGTACCGCCAACATCAACGATGTGATCAATACGGTGGAGCCACGCCTGTGGAACATGTCGACCGTGCTGCCGATTCTGCAGGACACCACGATCGTCGCCGCCGGCCCCAGTGTGGTGAATGTGAGTCTGTCGGGCTCGGTTCCCGTCGGGATCGTCGGTGACGCCGGGCAGTGGGTCAAAACTGCGCAGTAAGCGCGATCACGGTGTCGACGATGTGCGCCAGTTGGCGCTTGTTCGGCGGGGCGCCGGTGAGCAACATCTGTTGGTTGATCAACGCCGGGCCGACGCGCGCGGTATAGGGCGTGAGCACCGCGGCATTGATCTCACCGTTGTCCACGCCTGCTTGCAGAATCGCTTCGGTGATCGCCAGGCGCGGTGCCACCACCGCATCGGCGAAGATGGCGCGCAACTCTGGCTCGTGCAGAAGCTGGTTCATGATCGCCAGGCTGGGGAAGGCGGTCTTGCCGGCAAGTACATCGCAGTGCGCGGAGAAGACGGCGAGAAGATTCTCGCGCGCTGAACGGTCGGTGCGCGGCTCGGGCAGTGGAGGCAACGCGTAATGCAATGCCGCCTGGACCAAATCGTGCTTGCAGGTCCAGCGACGATACAGCGCAGCCTTGCCGGTGCGGGCTCGCGCGGCGATGCCCTCCATCGTCAGCCCGCCGTAGCCGACACAAGCAAGTTCTGCCAGCGTCGCGTCGTAGAGTGCGTCCTCGAGCTGCTTGCCGCGGCGGCGGGTGCGAGCGGTCTGCGGTGGCATCCGTCAATAGTAGCCAGCGGCGTTTCTTGTAAGGTGCCTGCATGCGGGAGACCCCTCGGCTGTTGTTCGTGCACGCTCATCCCGACGACGAGACGATCACCAACGGCGCCACCATTGCTCACTACATCGCCCGCGGGGCAGCGGTGCACGTGGTCACCTGCACGCTCGGCGAAGAGGGCGAGATCATCGGCGACCGTTGGGCGCAGCTGGCCGCCGATCACGCCGACCAACTCGGTGGTTACCGCATCGGCGAACTCACCGCAGCGCTGCAAGCCCTCGGGGTGGCGGCACCGATCTTCCTCGGCGGCCCCGGCCACTGGCGTGATTCGGGCATGGCCGGTACGGAACCGCGGGGCCGGGGTCGACGGTTCAGCGACGCCGACGAACGCGAAGCCGTCGGCGCGTTGGTCGCGCTCATTCGGACTCTGCGGCCACACGTTGTGGTGACGTACGACCCCAACGGCGGCTACGGGCATCCCGACCATGTGCAGGCCCACGTCGTGACCACCGCGGCCGTGGCCGCCGCGGGCACCGATGACTACCCGGGCACACCGTGGTCGGTGTCGAAGCTGTACTGGACGGTGATCGCCCGAAGCGCTTTCATGGCGGGTTGGCAAGCGCTGGGCCCCGGCGACCTGCGGTCGGATTGGGTGATTCCGCCGGCCGACGGAGAATTCGGCGAACTCGGCTACTC
>DAIODV010000210.1:4703-6904 GCA_036746615.1 Mycobacterium sp. | reverse complement strand
CGGCCTGGTGGCTGTGTTGTCTGCTATCGGTTTGGCCGGCGGCCCCTGCGCCCACGCGGCGCCTGCTCCTGCACCCACAGATCACTGGTGCCCGGGTGATCTTTGGGACCCGGCCTGGGGTACCGACTACAACTGGAACTGGAGTCAGTGCCATGACTGGCAACCTCCGGCAAGTCAGGGTGCTCCCGTGGGCTGGGGACCGTGGGGTCCGCCGCCGCCGTGGGCGCCGCCGCAGCCACCCCCGCCCTCATGGGCGCCGCAGGCTCATCTGATGTGGAACCCCACAGCCGGCGCCTGGGGATTCTTCAACAACGGAGTGTGGACGTCGTTGTCGGACTAGCCACTTAGCATGCACTGCATGAAATTCGTTTCCACGCGCATCATTACGGCCGACGTCAACAAGCTCGTCTCGTTCTACGAGGTAGTCACCGAAATCTCCACGGTATGGGGGAACGAGCTTTTCGCTGAGATTCCCACGCCGGTCGGCACACTGGCTATCGGTAGTGACAAGACCGTGCCCTTGTTCGGAGAGGGATCGGCCGAGCCGGCAGCCAACCGCAGCGCGATTGTGGAGTTCATTGTCGAGGACGTGGACGCCGAGTACCAGCGACTTCGCGAGCACTTGGCCGACGTGGTGACCGAACCGACAACGATGCCGTGGGGCAACCGTGCGCTGTTGTTTCGCGATCCAGACGGAAACCTCGTCAATTTGTTCACTCCTGTCACTGACGAGGCCCGCGCCAAGTTCGGGCGTTAGGCACAGGTGTGGCCGGTGAAGACCGGCTGCGGCGTCACCGCTCAGGGCTGTGCTGCAAGGAACGTCTCATTCGGCAGCTCGGCGGTGAGCTGGGCGACGTCGAACGGCTGGTCGAGGCGAGCGTGCAGCTTCTTCGGATCGATGAGCAGACTGATCTCCGCGGTCTCGCGGGCAAATAGCCGACCGAAACGCGGGTAAAGCCAACGCATTACGGCTCGCTCACCAGAGGTGCAGCGCGCCGCGCAATAGCCGACGTGGCCCACCTCATCGGTGAGGATTTCGCTGTAGAGTCGCTCGATGCGCGCTGCCACATCTGGTTCGTCGGCGAACAACTCGACGCCGAGACGGCGCAATTCGTCGAACATGATGCAGCCGGCCATCTCGCCGGCGCCCACGAAGGCGATGCCGATTCGTTCTGGGATGAAGACGTTGAGCTTGACGAACTGACGCATCACAAACGGCGGCGGTACGACTTGGAATGGTAGACCGAATACGTCGAGCACGTAGGCCAGTAACCGCGTGTGATAGTGCTCTTCGAGTTCGATGTACACCCGCTCCGGCGGGGCGTCGTCACCGCTGTTGTGCCCATACGTCTCGCCCAATCCGACACCGAACCGCTCAGCCTGGTTCAGTTTGGCGGTGGCCAACAGAAATAGCATCTCTGGGCTGAGACCGGGTTCGGGTCGGCGGCGATGTAGGTTGCGCGCGAACACTTCCCGATCGATGGAACGCCTCGATCGGATTGGATCAGCCTCTAAGCCGCCAAAGAATTCCTCGCGGGCGGCGAGATTGCGGTGCAGCAGATCTGCTTCACCATCGCGCCGCACCAAGAATTCGCGATAGCCCTCGATACCTAGTGCGTTCATAGCTCCTCCATTCCCTGAACAATCGTCAGCACATAGCGATCCAGTAATGCGGTCGCACCGGTGGCCAGCAATGCGAACAGCCCGGTCAGGAATATCACCCCGAGCTCGCCCGGATCGGCATCCCGAGACACCCGTCCGGCAGCCTGCGCGTCGGCGATCGCGGCGATGACGAAGCCGGCCAGCGGATTCTCACCCAGTTCATCCTCGACGGGTCGGCTGGCCGAGAAGTGCAGGCCCAGCATGTCTTTGAAGACGACGGGCCCCAGCCGCTCCTCTGCGGCGACCACTTGGCGGACCAGCAGCGTGAGTAGTGACAGCAGGTCGTCGGGCGCGGCGCTTCGAGTGTCGAGCGCCGCCACGATTTTCGCCTCCTCGGCCCGCTCCAACTCGACCAGCACGTGTTCCTTGGTCGGGAAGTGGAAATAGAACGTGCCGCGCGCCACCCCAGCGGTCGCGGCGATCGCCGCGACGTCCGCACCCGCCCATCCGGACCGGCCGAACTCGGGCCGCGCCGCGGGGGACTGGCCGCCGGGCGGCGAAGCGGAATTGGAGGAACTGGCGGGCCGCATTCTTAGCCA
>DAIODV010000210.1:0-4693 GCA_036746615.1 Mycobacterium sp. | reverse complement strand
CGACGTCCGCACCCGCCAATCCGGACCGGCCGAACTCGGCCAGCGCAGCGTGGAAGACACGCGCCCGGGTCTGTCGCCGCTGCGCTTCCCGCACCCCTACTACTGGCATGCCACACCCTACAAAATTTCATTGCCACCCGTCAATGACGGTCGTCAACGAGTTTGCTGGTGTCTGCCGTGGCCCCTCGAGGGGCGGCAATAGTTCATTTCGGCGTTGATCCGCCAACTTCTCGGTTTGGTCGTAGCATCGGCCCAAATCGGGAGGACAAGAATGAGCAGACGCGCGCGGACCCGCAAGATCCGATGTTTGTGGGTTCTGTCCTGCACCGCAGCGGCCACCGCTGTGGCTCTGTTAAGCGCTGGGATAGCGGACGCCGACGAGGCTGGCTACCTGGACGAGTTGAGCCGACACGGGTATGCGGTCACCGCGCCGACGGGGGAGTTTCTACTCGGCAGCGGCCACGCGATGTGCAAGGAATTGGACGCCGGGCATTCCCCGGACTACGTCGCCAAGCATTGGACTTACCCCAATGCGTCGTATCAGAATTTGCTGGACATGGCGACTGCGGCGCAAAACAACCTCTGCGGTGACACCTGAGTTGCGAATTAGTCTGCGACGACGGAGATTTCGCTGCCCAGGCGGTAGGGCGCCACTAGCGGAAGGTCATCGCCGCTCCAAAATCTGCCCGGGTCGAACCAATTGGTCCGCTTCTCGGTTTCGATCAGACCCATCTCTTCGTAGGTGATCGCAGCCACTTCGGCGCAATACGCGGACTCGAAGTTGCCCTGCCGCTGCTGGGCCCTGCGCCGTCGCGTTGATTCACGAACCTTGCTGTCCAAGATCGGGATTCCGCGCACCCAGTCGTATCTGGTCGGCAGCCGACCGCGCAGCCACCGCAGGGTGACCCGACTTGTACTCGGAAACGGCGTGCCGTCCATCCGGGCGATCACCCGCAACAGTTGGTTCTCCTGCTCGCGGGTCGTGTCCGGAGTCAGCTGGCGCAACCAGCACCTCTGTCCATAACGCTGCAGCCATCGCTCGACCGCTTCCCGCGCGTCGTGGAGTTGCACGCCGCGGTGGTTCGTTCCGGTCCAGACATCGGTCAGCTTGTCACCAAGTTCGGCATGCCACATCAACGGCGGCAGATCCTCGATCGCGACCGTCATTCCGACGTGGTTGACCGGGCTGTTCGACAAGGTCTGGATCGCGCGGTCGGGTCCCGAGCGCCCACGAAACAGCCAGATATCGCCGGTCCGGGTTGCCTCGAGCGCGTCGGCCAGGTTCACCGTATGTGTTTCCACCACCGCACCTTATGCACATATCCGTCATAACCTGTGCTGATGCGCACCATTTGGAAGTTGCTCGGGTTGGCCGGGGTCGTCGGGGTCGCTGCCGGTGGGGTGTTGGTAGCCCGAGATCAGCGCCGCCGCAAGGCGTATACGCCGGACGAAATCCGGGATCGGCTACATCACCGACTTGCCGAGGCAGGCGATCAAGGCTAGGCGACTGCGTAGAGGCGGTGGGCGCCGTTGAAGCCCTTCAACTCTGCGTCGCGTCCGTCGTCGAAGGAGATGCCCTCGCACTTGCTAACGGCGTCGCGCACGGTCTCGCTGACCAGGATCTCGCCGCCACCGGCCTGCCCGGCCACCCGCGCCACCATTGCGACGTTGCGGCCGAACAGATCGTCGCCACGGCGCACTGATCGGCCCAAGTGGATCCCAATCCGCACTCGAATACCGTTGTGCCGCCGTCGTTGTGAGTCTTTCTGCAGCGCGCGCTGAATGTCGATCGCGCAGCGCACCGCCTGCTCGGCCTGCGCGAAGGCAATCATGAATCCATCGCCCTGGCTCTTCACCACATGCCCGGAGCGCTGCTTGACCAGTCTGCGGACCATCTTGTCGTGCTCACCGATCAACTTGACCCAGGCACGGTCGCCGACTCTTTCGTTGAGCGCGGTGGATTCCTCGATATCGGAGAAAAGAATCGCGACCTTGCCGTCGGCGGTGACGCGCGCCAGGTCGGGGCGTTCCACCTCTGCCCAGTCGGCGAGATCTTCGATCGAGTTGCGCACTGCGGCGCCCAACCCTTCCTTGCGGACCAGGTTCGCGGTCTGCCACACGGTCTTGACCGCTTCGCGGCCACCGGTCAGCAGCCAACTGCGGGGGTCCACGCGCTCTCTGAGTTCGGCGGTCTCCCGGCGACTGCGGGTGAGCGCCGCCCACAGGAACGCCAGCCCGGCGGCCTCGGCCACTGCGAAGCCCGCCAGGACGTAGACCGCGATCATGAGCGGGTCACGCATGCCAAATATCTTTCCCGATGACCGGCGTCCGTCCTAGCAGCACTGCCGGGTTAGCCGAGTTGGTTTCGCCGGTCAGCCAAGGGGTTATGTGAGTGTTTGCTCTGTGTTTGTCGGGCCCAACCGCAGTGTCTAGGGTTGATAGTCGATTCTTCCTGGAGGTCCCCGATTGGCCGAATCCGGTGATCGCACCTGCGACATGCTGGTGATCTTCGGCATTACCGGCGACCTGGCCCGCAAGATGACCTTCCGAGCCCTGTATCGCCTGGAGCGCCGGGAGTTGCTGCCGTGCCCGGTGCTGGGTGTGGCCAGCGACGACATCAGCACCGAGGAGCTGATCAAGCGGGCCCGCAAGGCGATCGCCGACAGCGGCGAAGACGTGGACGCTCATGTATTCGACCGGTTGGCGGACCGGTTGTCCTACCTGCACGGTGACGTGACCGAACCCGCACTGTACGACGAGCTGGCTAAGGAGGTCGGGTCCAAGCGTGACTGCCTCTACTACCTGGAGATGCCGCCGTCGCTGTTCGCGCCGATTGTCGAGAGCCTGGGCAAGGTCGGGCTACTAAAGCACTCCCGCGTCGCGGTGGAAAAGCCGTTCGGACACGACCTCGAGTCTGCGTGCGAACTCAATGCCCGGCTGCATGCAGTGTTGGACGAGGACCAGATCTTTCGGGTGGACCACTTCCTGGGCAAGCAGCCCGTCGTCGAACTCGAGTATTTGCGGTTCGGCAACCTGGCGCTCGCCGAGTTGTGGGACCGTCACAGCATCTCGGAAATTCAGATCACCATGGCCGAGGACTTCGGTGTCGAAGACCGGGGCAAGTTCTACGACGGGGTCGGCGCCCTGCGCGACGTCGTGCAAAACCATCTGCTGCAGGTGCTCGCCGGAGTCGCGATGGAGCCCCCAGTGGGCCCGACCGCAGACGACCTCAACGACAAGAAAGCTGACGTTTTGCGCGCGATACCGGCGCTGGACCCGGACAGATGCGTGCGGGGTCAATACAGCGGCTACACCGACATCGACGGGGTCGCCAAGCGCTCGCAGACCGAGACCTTCGTCGCGCTGCGAACCGAGATCGACAACTGGCGCTGGGCCGGGGTGCCGATCTTCTTGCGTGCGGGCAAGGCCCTATCTGAGCGGGTCACCGAGGTGCGGTTGTTCACCCGCCGCGTCCCCGCACTGGCTTTCCTGCCCGAGCGCAGGCACGCCGAACCCAACCAGATTGTGCTTCGGATCGACCCAGATCCCGGACTGCGCCTGCAGTTGACTGCGCTCGATGCCGGCCGCTGGCGCGACGTTCACCTGGATTCCTCGTTCATGCAGGATTTGGGCGAGCCGTTGACGCCCTACGAACGGCTGCTGCACGCGGCGCTGAGCGGCGATCATCAGCTGTTCGCGCGTGAAGACAACATCGAAGAGACGTGGCGCATCGTGCAGCCACTGCTGGACAAGCCCGGCAAGGTCCACCGTTACGAACCCGGCTCGTGGGGGCCCGAGGAGGCTCGGTCGCTGTTGCGCGGCCATCACGGTTGGGAACAACCGTGGCTTCCCGCCGACCACCGCGGATCACAGTAAGGAGAACAGGACAACATGCAGCTTGGGATGATCGGCCTGGGCCGGATGGGCGCGAATATCGTTCGGCGCGTCGTCAAGGATGGGCACGAATGCGTTGTGTACGACCATGATCCGGACGCGGTCAAGGCGATGGCGGGGGAGGAGCGGACTACCGGTGTGTCCTCTCTGCAAGAGCTCGCCGACAAGCTGACCAAGCCGCGTGTGGTCTGGGTGATGGTGCCGGCCGGCGATATCACCACCGGGGTGATCGACGACCTGGCCAAGTCGCTGGAAGCCGACGACATCGTGATCGACGGCGGCAATTCTTACTACCGCGATGACTTCAAGCATGCAAAGCGGCTGTCCGAGAATGGAATTCACCTACTGGACTGTGGCACGAGCGGTGGCGTGTGGGGACGCGAGCGTGGCTATTGCCTGATGATCGGCGGTGACGACTACGCCTTCGGCCACGCCGAGCCACTCTTCGCCAGCATAGCGCCGGGTGTCGACGCCGCCCCGCGCACGCCGGGCCGCGACGGTGAGGTTGCGCAGCCCGAGAAGGGTTATCTGCACTGCGGGCCCAGCGGGGCAGGGCATTTCGTCAAGATGGTGCACAACGGGATTGAGTACGGCATGATGGCCTCGCTTGCCGAAGGCCTGAACATCTTGCGTAATGCCGACATTGGCACCCGGATAGAAAAGGGCGACGCCGAAACCGCGCCACTGGTCAACCCCGAGTGCTACCGCTACAACTTCGACATTCCCGACATCGCTGAGGTATGGCGCAGGGGCAGCGTCATCGGCTCGTGGCTGCTGGATCTTACTGCGATCGCGCTGC
>DAIODV010000209.1:0-6911 GCA_036746615.1 Mycobacterium sp. | reverse complement strand
GGGTTTATTTCACTTATGTACTGGCGGCGTTCAACCTTGCCGTCAAGGTTCGGTGGCCGATCCCAAAGACGATCGGCGTGCTGTTAGCCGGAACCATTCCGCTGGTCGGTATCATCGTCGAGCATTTTCAGACCAAAGACGTCAAAGCACGTTTCGCTTTGTAGTGCAACGCAATTCACCCGGCTAGCTCTCGCAGCGCCGGCAACAACAGTGCAAGCGCGCGACCGCGATGCGACAGCGCGTCTTTTTCCAACGACGTCAGTTGTGCCGCAGTACGGTCCTCACCGTTGGGAATGAATACCGGGTCATAGCCGAAGCCCGCGTCGCCCCGCGGTTCTCGCGCGATCGTGCCGGGCCACTCGCCGCGCACGACGACTTCACCTGACTCCGACACCAACGCGCACGCCGAAACGAACGCCGCGCCGCGTCGCTCATCGGGGACCTCACGCAACTGCGCCAACAGCAGCGCGGTATTGCCGGCGTCGTCGCCGTGCACGCCCGACCATCGCGCCGACAGCACGCCGGGCATGCCGTTGAGCGCGCCCACCTCCAAACCGGAGTCGTCGGCGACCGTCGGCAACCCCGTCGCCGCAAACCCGTCACGCGCCTTGGCCAACGCGTTGTCCTCAAACGTCGCACCGGTTTCCGGCGCCTCGTCGAACGGCGGCACATCGTCGAGTGACACCAGCGTCAGCCCCGTCAGCGCGGCCGCATCCAATACGCGACGCAGCTCGGCCAGTTTCTTGCGGTTGCGACTAGCGACCAATAAGCGCGTCAGCTTCCGAACGCCTTCTCACGCGCGGGCCCCTCAGGCAACACACCGGGATATGGCAACGCCAACGCCTCACGTTGCGCCGCAAAGAGTTTTTCGCAGGCCCCCTGCGCCGCATCGAGCAGCTTGTCGAGCGTTGATCGCGGGAACGTCGCACCCTCGGCGGTGCCTTGGACCTCGACCAACGTCCCGGTGTCGGTGGCGACGACGTTCATGTCCACCTCGGCGCGCGCGTCTTCCTCGTAGGGCAGATCTACTCGCACGCGGCCGTCGACCACACCGACGCTGACCGCCGCGATCGCACACGACAGCGGCCGCGGGTCGGACAACTTGCCGGCTGCGGACAGGTAGGTCACCGCATCGGCCAGCGCGACATAGGCGCCCGTGATCGCCGCTGTGCGTGTACCGCCGTCGGCCTGCAACACATCGCAGTCGACCGCAATAGTGTTCTCCCCCAACGCCGCAAGGTCGATGCAGGCTCGCAGCGACCTGCCGACCAACCGGCTGATCTCTTGAGTGCGGCCGGAAAGGCGGCCCCTTACCGATTCGCGATCTCCGCGAGTGTGGGTAGCCGACGGCAGCATTGCGTATTCGGCGGTGAGCCAGCCCAGGCCGGATCCCTTGCGCCAACGGGGCACGCCCTCAGTGACACTCGCCGTGCACATGACTTTGGTCTGGCCGAATTCGATCACCACCGAACCCGCAGGGTGCGCGGTGAACCCGCGGGTGATGACAACGGGTCGAAGCTCGTCGTCGAGGCGGCCGTCTTCTCGTTTGGACACGCCGCCACCCTAGCGCGCAGTTAGGAGCGGCCGACGTCGAACGTCTCGCCGCAGACCACTGCATGCACCGGGCCGTTGAATTCGGCCTTCGCCTCGGTGATCACATCCTCACGAGAGGTCCACGGCGGGATGTGGGTCAATAGCAGCTCCCCCACCCCTGCCTCAGTCGCGATCCGCCCCGCCTCAGTACCCGACAAGTGCAGGTCGGGTGGACGGTCAGGCGAATGCGTCCACGACGCCTCACACAGGAAAACGTCGGCGCCGCGCGCCAACTCGATGACGGTGTCGCAATAGCCGGTATCACCGCTATACACAAACGACGCGCCTTTGCCATTGGTGATGCGCAGACCAAAAGATTCGGTCGGATGACTCACCACCCGCGGCAAAACGGTGACCGCGCCCACTTGCACGGTTTCACCGTCGACCCAATGCCGGACATCGAAAATATCTGAGAAATCATCGATTTCGCCACCGTAGGGCGATGACGCCGCACCAAGACGCGACCACGTGTCGCTCGGGCCGTACATCAACGCCTTGCCGGCCGGAGGCGACGGGTGATAGCGCCGCCAGACGAACAATCCCGGTAGGTCGAGGCAGTGATCGGCGTGCAGATGCGACAACAACACGTGCACCGACCCCGGATCGGCATGCCGCTGCAAAGATCCGAGCACGCCCCCACCGAAGTCGATAACCAGCGGCGGGGTATCCGGCGCCCTGAGCAGGTATCCCGATGCCGGTGAGTCCGGGCCGACGACGCTCCCGGAGCAGCCCAGCACGGTGATTCGCACGTCACTACTGTGCCATGTCCAGCACCATGTTGGCGAAAACATCCGAGCTTTCGTCTCGGGGGACTCAGCTGGGTGTGGCGACCTGACGGTGGACGGGGTGGATGCCGGTGATCGCCGGTCCCAAGAACCGCGCCGCGAGGTTGAGGAACGCCTCGGGGTCGCCGGTGGCTTCGAACACCCGACGGGGCGCGGCCGCACCGGGACGATCAGGATGCGGATGCAGCAAATCACGCTCGGTGAGCACGCGGAGCAGCTCCTTGGCGGTTTCCTCAGCGCTGGACACCAGCGTGACGGACTCACCCATTGCCAGCTGGATCAGGCCGGAAAGCAGCGGATAGTGCGTACAACCCAGCACCAGGGTGTCGACATCGGCGCGCTGCAGCGGCTCGAGATAACCCTCGGCCAGTCCGAGCACCTGGCGGCCGCTGGTGATGCCGCGCTCGACGAAATCGACGAACCGCGGGCAGGCCACCGCGGTGATCTCGGTGTCGCGGGCAGCCGCGAACGCGTCCTGATAGGCGCCCGAGGCGACAGTGGCCTGGGTGCCGATCACGCCGATGCGGCCGTTGTGAGTTGCGGCGACGGCGCGGCGCACTGCGGGCAGAATCACTTCGACGACCGGCACGTCGTAGCGTTCCCGGGCGTCATGCAGGCAGGCTGACGATGCCGAATTGCACGCGATCACAAGAGCCTTCACTCCGCGGTCGACGAGGTCGTCGCCGATGGCGAGCGCATGCCCGCGAATCTCGGGAATCGTCAGCGGCCCGTAGGGGCCGTTGCCGGTGTCGCCGACGTAGATGATGTCCTCGTCGGGCAGCTGATCGATGATCGCGCGCGCCACCGTCAACCCGCCCACACCGGAGTCGAACACGCCGATGGGCGCCAGCGCGCGACTCACCGCGGTAATGCCCGTCGGCGCTCCCGGGCCTTACGTTCCGGGCTGGATAACAGGTAGGCGGCCAGCACGCCGGCGATGCCGCCGCAGAGGTGTCCCTGCCAGGACACGCCACCGCACACATTGAGCACCGGAACCGCCCCCCACAGCACTCCGCCGTAGAGGATCAGCACCACTATCCCGATGACGATCTGCCAGCCGGAGCGGGTGAAGAAGCCAAACACCAGCAGGAATGTCAGCCAGCCGAAGATCAGCCCCGAGGCCCCTATGTGGTCGGTCTCGCCGCAGGGCGATCCCATGTTGCCAATCAGCCAGGTGCCGAAGCCGCCGACGATCCACACGATCGCCGTCGCCCACAGGAATCGGGAAAGCCCGGCCAGCGTGACCAGAAAACCCAGCACCAGCGCCGGGCCCGTGTTGGCGATCAGATGCGCCCAGTTCGCGTGCAGCAGCGGAGCGAACAAAATGCCCCACAAACCGTCGGCTTCCAGTGGCCGAATGCCGTTGAGATCCCACTCGTGGCCGTCGAGTTGGTCGAACAGCTCGATGACATACAGCAGCGCTACAAAGCTGATGATCGTGGCTCCACCGACCACCCAAACGGAGCGCTTCTTCGGTTGCTGCGCCGGCGTGTGTGCCGAGGTCGTCATGCCCATAGCATGTCACCGATTGCCAACCACATGCTGAAACGCTCCCGGCAACAAGTCCCGGTAGGTCGGTACTCCGGCGACCGACTCGGCGGCGATCACACCGACCAGCACCGCGCGGGCCAGGCAGTCAGCCGCGGCCGCGCCTACGGCGGTGACCAGCGCCGTCTCCGGCGAGAACGCGGCCGGTGTGTCGGCCGGCGGTGGCACCTCGACCGCGCCGGTGGCCAGGGCGAACACCATGTCGCCGTCCACCGGGGTATGCGCCGGCCGGATGCTGCGCGCCAGCCCGTCATGAGCAGTGCTGGCAACCTGTTGGCAGGCGGCCGGGCTCAGCGCGGCATCGGTCGCGACTACCGCTACCGCGGTGTTCAGCGAGCTCAGCGGTGATTCGAGCTCTGCCACCGCGGTGAGCTGCTCAGCGGGCGGTGCTGTCAGACCCAGCTCGTCGGCCAGGTAGCTCAGCCACGGTAGGCCGGTCGCCTGGTCGATGACGTTGCCCGCGGAGTTCACCGCGACCAGCGCCCCGACGGTCACCCCCGACGGCAGCGTCGTCGACGCCGTCCCCACACCGCCCTTCAGCACCCCAGCGCACGCCCCCACTCCGGCACCGACCGTGCCCACCGCGACGTCGGTGCCGGCTGCCTCACAGGCGGCATAGCCGAACTCGGCTGTCGGCCGGTTGATCCAGGCGCCGACGTCCAGGTCGAAGATCCCCGCGCCCGGCACGATCGGCACCACGCCGCCCGCCATTGCGACGCCGCGGTCGCGCTCCTCCAGCCAGCTCATGATTCCGTCTGCAGCCGCTAATCCGTAGGCACTGCCTCCGGCGATCAGCACCGCGTCCACGTACCGCACGCTGTTGACCGGATCGAGCAGATCGGTCTCCCGGCTGCCCGGCGCACCGCCGCGGCAATCGACGGCGCCCACCGTGCCCGGCGGTGGCAACACGACCGTGACGCCGCGCGCCCACCCGGCACCCATCGTCGCGTCGGGGTCCAGCCGGTGGTGGTGGCCGACCAGGATCCCACCGACGTCGGTGATCGAATTCATCGCGACTCCATCAGCGCCAAGACCAGGTACTCCTGCAGGAAGGTCAGCCACTGATAGACGTCGAGATGCGAAGCCAACGGATGGTCGTCGGGCAGCCGATCCGGGCCGTCGGGGCGGATATCGAGCATGGTGCCCAGGGCCAGCCGGATGTCATTGACAGCTGCGATCCAGGCGTTCGCGTCATCTTCAGTCAGCTCGAACCGACCGCCATCTTCTGGGACCGTAACCAATAGCTGTTGTGCTGCAACGCGTTTGGCTGCGATGATCTCCGGCTCGTGCAGACTGCGCAGTGCGGCATTGAGACTCTCCGCGGCTTGCTCGCCCGAGCTGTCCGGTTTCGAGAAGTCCGGCAACAGCCGCTGCAGCGTCGCGTTGTCGGGAGGTTCGGAATTGCCGGTCTTCATGCCGGTGATTTGCTCGAGTTCGTCTGTCGGCGAAGATGATTCACGTTCGTCGAGCAGTCCGACCATCGACTCGACCAGACTCTTGAGCAAAGCTGCCTCATGCGAATCCAGCGCGGACCGGAAACGGGGACCGTCGGCGGTCTGAACCCGCTTCCACTTGCGCACTGCGAACCCGGATGCCCTCTCAGCGGTCCTGCTGCAGTGTGGCCCACAACCCGGCCGCATGCAGCTTGGACACATCGGTTTCCATGGATTCCCGGCTGCCCGACGACACCACGGCTTTGCCCTCGTTGTGGACCTGCAACATCAGCTTGGTGGCGTGCGGCTCGCTGTAGCCAAACAGCTTCTGGAAGACGTATGTCACATAGTTCATCAAATTGACCGGGTCATCCCACACGATGGTCACCCAAGGCGCGGCCGTGGTCTCGACCGCGTCGGCTTCCCGTTGACCGGTGGTCGCCGGTTTTGTCGGGGCTGACGCAACCATGGCTTCTAGGATAGCGAGCCGCGGCAACGAACCCGATACCCCAGATACGGTGGCCTTGTGAACGGGCTGCTGACCGACAGGTACGAGTTGACCATGCTGGCAGCGGCGTTGCGCGACGGCACCGCTGATCGCCGGACCACGTTTGAGCTGTTCGCCCGGCGGCTGCCCCATGGGCGGCGCTACGGGGTGGTTGCCGGCACGGGCCGGTTTTTGGAAGCTCTGCCCGAATTCAGGTTCGACGATGTTGCGTGCGAGTCGCTGGCGGAATTTCTCGACGAGGACACGTTGGCCTATCTGCGCGGCTTTCGCTTCAGCGGTGACGTCGACGGCTATGCCGAGGGCGAGCTGTATTTCCCTGGCTCGCCGGTACTTTCGGTACATGGCAGCTTCGCGGAATGTGTGATGCTCGAGACGCTGGCGCTGTCAATCTTCAACCACGACAGCGCCATTGCGTCTGCTGCCGCGCGCATGGTCAGTGCAGCCGAGGGCCGACCGCTGATCGAGATGGGCTCGCGGCGCACCCACGAGCGCGCCGCCGTCGCCGCGGCCAGGGCCGCCTACATCGCCGGCTTCGCCGCATCGTCAAACCTGGAGGCCCGCCGCCGCTACGGCGTTCCGACGGAAGGAACCAGCGCGCACGCGTTCACCCTGCTGCACACGGGCCCCGACAAGCCCGACGAACTGGCCGCGTTCACCGCACAGGTCGACGCACTCGGTCCCGGCACCACGCTGCTCGTCGACACCTACGACGTGACGACCGGTGTGGAAAATGCGGTGGCGGCCGCCGGCACCCAGCTTGGCGCGGTCCGCATCGACTCCGGGGAGTTGGGGATCCTGGCCCGCCAGTTCCGCGAGCAGCTCGACCGGCTGGGCGCGACGCAGACCCGCATCGTCGTCTCCGGTGACTTGGATGAATTTTCTATCGCCGGGTTGCGTGCCGAACCCGTGGACAGCTATGGCGTCGGTACCTCGTTGGTTACCGGTTCAGGCGCGCCGACGGCGAACATGATCTACAAGCTGGTCGAGGTGGATGGCATACCGGTCGAAAAGCGCAGCCCCCGAAAAGAGTCGCACGGCGGCCAC
>DAIODV010000208.1:0-6949 GCA_036746615.1 Mycobacterium sp. | reverse complement strand
GTATCGGCGGGCGCCGGCTGGTCTGCGGCGGGCACCCCACGGGCCCGGGGTTGGCGCAAGCCAGTCGGTTGTTGCCCAACCTGGCCACCGTGCTGGGCTGGCAGTCCTGCGACCACACCGCTCCGGTCTATGAGGGCGACACGCTCTACAGCGAGCTACATATCGATTCCGCCGAACCGACAGACAATGGCGGCGTGCTCGGATTGCGGTCGCTCGTGTACGCCGTCAGCAACTCGCACGATGAGCCTCGGCAGGTGCTGGACTGGCGTTTCACCGCCCTGCAGTTCTGAGCCGCTAACCGGCGGCGCGCACAATAGTGTGGTGACCGCGGTATCGGACTGGGCCGACAGCGGACTGGCCTATCTGACCGGGCCCGCTGACGGGCACTCGGACTTCTCCCGCGCCCCGGTGCTGGCCGAAGCGTGCCGGGTCGCCGCCGATATCGGCCAATTGCTAGGCGTGGAGGTTGATGCCGCCAGCATCTTGACGGGCCGGGCCGCGATCCTCGGGCTGACGCGCGGTGGTCGGGTCTCGGCGGGCGGCGCGACCCGACTGCTGCCGACCGCGGACGGTTGGTGCGCGGTCGCGCTGCCGCGTGCGGATGACATCGCGACCCTGCCGGCATTACTGGAGGCCGACACTGTTCCCGACGACCCTTGGCTCGCGCTTTCTGATTGGGCGGCAACGCGTTCGACCGAAACGGTGGTGACCCGCGGTCAGCTGCTCGATATCCCCGTCGCCGCCCTCGGAGAAACCCGCGCGGAACCACCGGCCGTGCGACGGGGTCGCCGCGCCGGACCGCAGCCGATGGACGGCTTGCTGGTGGCCGATCTTTCGTCGTTGTGGGCGGGCCCGTTATGCGCACAGTTGCTCGCTCGCGCCGGCGCCGTCGTCGTCAAGGTGGAAAGCCCGAGCCGGCCCGACGGCACCCGCAGCGGAGAGCCCGCTTTCTTCGACTGGATGAATTTCGGGAAGCTGTCCTACGCAATCGATTTCGACGGTGACGGTGACGCGCTACGCCAGCTACTCGCCGTCGCCGACATCGTCATCGAGGGCTCCCGCCCCGCCGCACTGCGCCGCCGACAGCTCAGCGCCGACGACATACCTGACCGGGCGGGACGAATCTGGTTGCGAATCAGGGGTTATCGCGGGCAACCCCACCGCGCGGCGTTCGGCGACGACGCCGCGGTCGCCGGTGGGCTGGTTGGCGTCGATGCGCAAGGGCCGGTGTTCTGCGGCGACGCGATTGCCGACCCGCTGACCGGATTGGAGGCGACGCTTACGGTGGGGCAGTCTTTGCGCCGTGGCGGCGGCGAGGTGATCGACGTATCGATGGCGCAAGTGGCTGCGAGATATGCCGCGCTGCCGCGGGCGTCGTGGACGTCCGATGTGCCCGTCGCGCAACCGCAGCCGCCGCCACCCAGCCCGCCCGCGTCGCCGCTGGGTGCCGACAACGGCGCGGTACGCCACATTGTGTCCGAGAGACTCTGCGCGCCATGCTGATTCAGCATGCGATCACACTAGATGGCCTACAGGTCGATCTGCGCGTCGGCGCACGCATCGACGAGGTCGCCGACACATTGGACCCGCGACCCGGCGAGGATGTGCTCGATGCCGCCGGCGGAACTGTGCTGCCCGGGTTGCACGATCACCACGTGCACTTGCATTCGGCCGCTGCAGCGGCGGCCTCTGTCTGGGTGGGGCCGCCGCATGTACGCGACCGAGCCGCCCTGGTCAACGTGTTGGCGGGCGCCGCTGCAGGCGAGGACGGCTGGATCCGCGCTGTCGGCTACCACGACTCCGTTGCCGGACCGCTGGATCGAACGGTGCTGGACGCGATGGTGCCGACCGTGCCGCTGCGCGTTCAGCACCGCAGCGGTGTGCTGTGGATGCTCAACTCGGCAGGCCTGGCCCGAATCGGTCTAGAGGGCCACCCCGACGGCCGGCTGCGCAGCACCGACGCATGGTCCGACTCGCTGAGCCGTGCTCACACCAACCTGGCCGATCTGAGCGCTCGGCTGAGCCACTATGGAATCACCGGAATCACCGATGCCACACCGGATCTCGATGCCAGCGACATCGTCCGGCTATCCGAACTGCATCGGCGTGGCGAGCTACGCCAACAAGTGCTCTGCCTGGCCCCCGGCAAACGTATCCTGCACGACGACGACCTGGACCTCGAGGATCTTGCGGACTGGATCGCCGACCGCCACCGCTCGGGCGGCCCGGTCGCTGTCCACTGCGTGACGGCAGCACAGCTGGTAGTGACGATCGCGGCGCTGCGCCAAGTCGGCACCCACCCGCACGACCGCATCGAGCACGCTGCCGTGGCGCCGGCCGACTGCGTTGCCGACCTCGCCGAACTCGGGGTGACGGTAATAACCCAGCCCAATTTCGTTGCCGAGCGCGGCGATCAGTACCTCGACGAGGTTCCCGCCGTCGAGCACGACCAACTGTGGCGCGTGGCGTCGCTGCTGCGAGCCGGCGTGCCGGTGGCCTTGTCGACTGATATGCCGTTTGGCCAACCTGATCCGTGGGCGGCCACGCGCGCTGCGGTAAACCGAACCACGCCAACCGGCACGCTACTCGGCGCCGATGAACGTATCTCGGCGCGAACAGCTTTGAGCATGTTCTTCGGATACGCTGACGAGCCAGCCCGGGCGCGTACCGTCCAGCCCGGGGAGCCTGGCGACCTCTGCGTGCTGAGCGTGCCGCCCGAACCGGCGCTGGCGGAGCTCGACGCCGGCATGGTCGCAGCGACGATCGTTGGCGGCCAGATCACTTATGCAGCTGAATGACTCAGGAGATCTTGCCGACGAGGTAGCGCTGCAACGTGGGGGCCACCGCGTCAACCAGGCTGTCGACATCCATGGACTGGATTGGCTCCACCCGCACGCCGTAGCGCATGATGCCCAGGCCCACCACTTGTGAGGCGCAGAGTGATGCGCGAAACGTGATCTGGTCGGCCCCCAGCGCTTTCAGCAATGGGTCGAAGACCGGGCCGATGAACAGACCCTGTGCGACGTCGACCGTCTTGGCCAGGCCGGCCGAGGCGATCGCGCTGGCGGCGAACGGCCCGCCCCCGGTGGCATCCCATGTGGTGAGCAGCATTTGCAGCGTTCGCCGACCCGCTTGGTTTACCCCGCCACGGATGACCCGGTCGATGAAATCTGGTGTCCGGAACGGCAGGCGAAGCTTACGTGCCACCGGGTCAAGAATCCCACGCGATGGCTCCTCGCGACCGGTCACGCTGTCAGGATGAGGGCAACACTGGCAAACTTCAAGCATCAAGCCGCGGCGCGTCGCACCAGATCAGTGCGGTAAATCGCGGAACGGTGTGTTGCGGTATGGCTCAGGCTCTTTCGGCAGACCCAGTACTCGCTCGCCGATGATATTGCGCTGAATCTGATCGGTCCCCCCGCCGATCGAGGTGAAATAGGCGTTCATCGTTCGGAAGGTCACGGCGTCGCCGATGGGGTTGTCCGGGCCAGCCACCATTGCCTCCGCACCGACGATCTCCGTTTCAACGCGGGCGGTCTCGTGCAGGATTCGTGACATCGCGATCTTCCCGAGTGCCATCAGTGTCGCCGCCTCGGTGCGATCGACTGCAGCCTTGGACCGCTGGGTATTCCACCGGTTGACCGTGGCAAGCGCATCGACCCGCGCGATCTGCTGACGAATATACGGGTCATCGAGCTTGCCGACCTCACGCGCCAATTCGACTAGTAGGTTGGCTTTTTCGGCCCGCGGCCGGCGACTGTCCTTGGCCGTGCGGGCCAGATCGCCCATGAACCGGCGCTCGTGGCCGAGCGCGACCTGCAGCACCGACCACCCGGCGTTCATCTCGCCGACCAAGTTCTCAGCGGGAATGCGGGCATTTTCGATGAAGACCTCGTTGAATTCTGACTCGCCGGTGATCTGATGGATCGGGCGGACTTCGACGCCGGGCTGACGCATCGGCAACATGAAGAAGCTGATGCCCTGGTGCTTGGGCACGTCCCAATCGGTGCGGGCCACCAACATGCCGTAGTCGGCGGTTTTGGCGAATGACGTCCACACTTTCTGCCCGTTGATCACCCACTCGTCGCCGTGGCGTTCGGCTTTGGTGCGCAGTCCAGCCAGGTCTGATCCCGCACCGGGCTCGCTGTAGAGCAGGCACCACTTGCTTTCGCCACGTATCGACGGCGGAATCAGCCGTCGTTTCTGCTCGTCGGTGCCGACATCGTGCAGGGTGCAGGCGAACAGGTTCGCGCGATCGTGACCGCAGCCGGGCGCACCAACTGCAGCGAATTCCGCGGCGGCAATCCGAGATTGAGCATCGGTTAGCCCGCGGCCATACCACTCGGGTTCCCAGCTCGGCACCGCCCATCCGGCGTCGACGACACGTTGCGCCCACGCGGCGCGATCAACTTCGGGGCTCCAATTGTCCGCCAACCACTTTCGAACCTCGTCGCGCAATTCCTCATCAGTCAAAAGCTCAGGCCCCGATCTGCCGTAGGTAGCGTTCCCGGTGCCACGACGCGCTGCCCAGCAACTGCGCGTCGCTGCGGGCCCGCCGCAAATACAAGTGCGCGGGATGCTCCCAGGTGAACCCGATGCCGCCGTGTACCTGGATGTTGGTCGCCGCGACGGAGACGAACGCATCCGAGCAGTACGCCTGCGCCAGAGCAAGGTCGGCGACGCGCGAGGGTGTGTGCTCGGCGAATGATCCGGCGACGAAGCGCGCCGCCGACACCGCGGACTCCGCCTCCAACAGCATGTCGGCGCACATGTGCTTGACAGCTTGGAAGCTGCCGATCGCACGGCCGAACTGGTAGCGGGTCTTCGCGTACTCCGTTGCCATGTCGACAACGCGCCGCGCACCACCGGCTTGCTCGCTGACCAATGCCACAGCCGCGCGGTCCAGCGCCGCGGCGAATACCTCGGCACCGGCACCCAGCCGTCCGACCAGACGCGCGGGCGTATCGACGAACTGGAGGCGGCACTGCTTGCGGGTCGGGTCCACGGTGGTCAGCTGCGTCATGTTCAGGCCGGAAGTATCGGCGTCCATCGCGAAAACGGCAGGCCCCGAATCGGTTTCGGCCAGCACGTAGAACAGCTGCGCTGATTGCCCGTCAAGAACGAAATGCTTGTAGCCGGTGAGGTGCCAGGCGTCACCGATGGCACCGGCTGACGTCGCGATCGTCGCGGGCAGCCGGGCCGAGCCGTCCTCGGCGAAAGCAACGGTGGCGATGAGGTCGCCTGCGGCGATCCGGGGCAGCACGGCGGCGCATTCGGCGGCGTCGCCGGCTTCGGCCAGTAGGCTGGGCACCAGCACCGCCGTCGACAAAAATGGGCTGACCAACAACACCCGGCCCATCTCTTCCATCGCGATGCCCATCTCCACCGGACCCGCGCCGGCACCGCCGTATTCCTCGCTGATCAATAATCCGGTTAGGCCCATGGCCGCCAAGTCATGCCACACCTGGCGGTCAAAACCGGTGTCGGTGGCCATCAACGCCCGCACTTGCGCTTCGCCGGAGTGCCTCGCCATCGCGTCGGCTACCGCGCTGCGCAGCGCCCGCTGTTCATCGCTTACTGAGAACGGTGCGCTTGCGCGCATGCTCAGGCCGTCTGCGCAAGGGCAGTGCGCAGGCTGGCGCACTGGCTTGCGAAAAAAGCCTGCGACACAGCAGCTTTCGGGACTACCAGATCGAAACCATGGAAAGCCCCTTGGACCACCTCGACGTGGCACGGCACGCCGGCCGCGGTGAGGCGCTCGGCGTAGGCCAGGTCCTCGTCATGGAACAGGTCATGGGTGCCAACGCCGATCCACGCCGGCGCCAGCCCGCTCAGGTCGTCGCGGCGCGCGGGAACGGCGACTTGCCGGTCGGCGCTGCCGAGGTATGCCTCCCAGCCGAACCGATTGCTTTTCGGGCCCCACAATCGGTAGTTCGGGTTCTTCGGCACAGCACCGCTGCGGTCGTCGAGCATCGGGTAGGCCAGCAGCTGCAGCACCGGGCTGATCTCGCCGCGGTCGCGGGCCAGCAGCGCCAGCGCCGCGGCTAGTCCGCCGCCCGCACTGGCCCCGCCGATTGCCACCCGCGCCGGATCGACCGCGGGCAGACCGGCCAACCAGGTCAGCGCCGAGTAGCAGTCCTCCAGCGGCGCGGGGTAGGGATGCTCAGGCGCCAGGCGGTAATCCACGGCCGCGACGGTGACGCCCAGCTCGCGGACGAAGCGATGGCACAGTGCGTCATCTTGTTGCGCGGTGCCCAGCACATAACCGCCGCCGTGAATCCACAGCAGGGCGGCTGTCGGTTGGCTGACGCCGACGGGCCGGTGCAGCCGCACCCCGACACCGGAGCCCAGCGTGAGCGCTTCGACGCCGTCCGGGGTCTTGCTCGGTCGCAGGCCGCTTAGTGCCCTGACGACGCGCAGACTACGTGGGCCGACCAGTGCGCGCGGGGCAAGGCGGGCGACTCTGCGCAGATCGGGGTGGAATTCGGTACTCGGCATCGGTCCAGTATGCCGACTCGCTCGAGCGGCGGGAATGGGGTTGTCGCGCTGGCCGTTTAGTGGTTCATCGCTGCTGCTCAGGGCGGCCTTGCTCGACGCGAGCGCAATTGTGTCGCTGCGTTTGCCGTTTGACCGGGGATCGCCGGGGTACGCTCCCGAAATGACGCGACGACCGTCGATGGCTTCCCGCGCACGGTGGTTGCTGCGGGCGCGCCCGGCCGACTACATGCTGGCGTTAAGCGTTGCGACGGCTTCGCTGCCCGTGGTGGGCAGGCATCTCGAACCGCTGGGCGGCGTCGCCGCGATTGGTGTGTGGGGCTACCGGAATGTGCCGGAGTTTTTGTCCACGTCGGCGAAATCCTGGCTGACCCCGCGCACGACTGAGGCCCGGAAGGCCGATCGGGACAAGACCCCGGCCGTCTTGGATGCTGCGCTGCGCGGCATCGTGTCG
>DAIODV010000207.1:1960-6963 GCA_036746615.1 Mycobacterium sp. | reverse complement strand
AGTTCTGCCGCTACTTCGACGTCGAACCGCGCTACCTGCCGATGGAGGAGGGGCGTTACGTCATCACGCCTGAGCAGGTCGTCGAGGCCGTCGACGAAGACACCATCGGGGTGGTGGCGATCTTGGGGACGACCTACACCGGTGAACTCGAACCCATCGCCGAGGTCTGCGCAGCGCTGGACAAATTGGCGGCCGGCGGAGGCGTCGACGTTCCGGTGCATGTCGATGCCGCCAGCGGTGGATTCGTGGTGCCCTTTTTGCACCCCGAGCTGAGATGGGACTTCCGGCTGCCGCGCGTGGTGTCGATCAACGTCAGCGGCCACAAGTACGGATTGACCTACCCCGGCGTTGGGTTCGTGGTGTGGCGCAGCAAGGAGCACCTGCCGGAGGACCTGGTCTTTCACGTGAATTATTTGGGCGGCGACATGCCGACCTTCACGCTGAACTTCTCTCGCCCCGGCAATCAGGTCGTCGGCCAGTACTACAACTTTCTGCGACTGGGCCGCGAGGGGTACACGCAGGTCATGCAGACGCTGTCATCGACGGCGCGCTGGCTGGGTGAGCAGCTGCGGGTTGGGGAGCACTGTGAGCTGATCTCGGACGGCTCGGCGATCCCGGTGGTGTCTTTCCGGCTGGCCCGTGGCCTGGGGTACACCGAGTTCGACGTCTCGCATGAGCTGCGGGGCTTCGGCTGGCAGGTGCCCGCCTACACCATGCCCGAGAACGCGACCAACGTCTCGGTGCTGCGCGTCGTGGTACGCGAGGGACTGTCCGCCGACCTGGCCCGGGCGCTGCATGACGACGCCCGTACCGCGCTGAACAGCCTGGACAAGCTCAAGCCCAGCGGTCACTACAAAGCTGAGCACTTCGCCCACTGACCCTGTAAGGCGCGTTGTCACACCTGCCACACCAGCCTCGGCGGCGAAGCGTGACTCGATGTGCCCGCCTCTGAGCGACAGCGCGGGCTGCCCGCCCGGTTTCGCTGAGTCGCTCAGAGGCGGGCACATCGACAGCCCGGCCGGCGCAGGGGCTGCTGTGACTGAAGCGACGCAATGGACTGCGGTGCGGCGCTTCGACCAGCCCGCTCTGGCGTTCTGGGACAATAGCGGCCGTGGCCGTTACACCGATATCCCTGAGCCCGGGCGTCCTCGCAGAGGCCGTCGTGGATCTGGGCGCCATCCAGCACAACGTGCGGGTGCTGCGCGAGCACGCCGGCAGTGCGCAGCTGATGGCTGTGGTCAAAGCCGACGGCTACGGGCACGGCGCCACCCAGGTTGCCCGCGTTGCGCTCGCCGCCGGTGCTGCCGAACTGGGTGTCGCAACCGTCGACGAGGCGCTGTCGCTGCGCGCCGACGGCATCACCGCGCCGGTGCTCGCCTGGCTGCATCCGCCGGGCATCGACTTCGGGCCCGCGCTGCTGGCCGACATCGAGATCGCGGTGTCCTCGCTGCGCCAGCTCGACGAGCTCTTGGACGCGGTCCATCGCACCGGCCGTACAGCGACCGTGACGGTCAAGGTGGACACCGGGCTGAACCGCAACGGTGTCGCCCCCGACCATTACCCGGCGATGCTGACGGCGTTGCGTCAAGCCGTCGCCGAGGACGCCATTCGGCTTCGGGGCCTAATGTCCCACATGGTTTGCGCCGACGAACCCGACAACCCGATTAATAACGTCCAGGCGGGCCGGTTTAACGAGATGGTGGCGCAGGCGCGCAACCTGGGCGTGCACTTCGAGGTGGCCCATCTGTCGAATTCGTCGGCCACGATGTCCCGCCCCGACCTGGCTTTCGACATGGTCCGGCCGGGGATCGCGGTGTATGGTCTGAGCCCCGTACCGGCCCTCGGCGATATGGGACTGATACCGGCGATGACGGTGAAATGCGCTGTCGCATTGGTGAAGTCGATCCGAGCTGGCGAGGGCGTGTCGTACGGACACACCTGGATCGCCGAGCGTGACACCACCGTCGCGCTGATGCCGATCGGCTACGCCGACGGTGTTTTCCGGTCGCTCGGCGGGCGACTCGACGTGCTGATCAACGGCAGGCGGCGCCCCGGCGTTGGCCGGATCTGCATGGACCAGTTCATGGTTGACCTCGGCCCGGGCCATGTCGATGTCGCCGAAGGCGACGAGGCGATTCTGTTCGGACCCGGCGCGCGGGGTGAGCCGACCGCGCAGGAATGGGCAGACCTGCTGGGAACGATCCACTACGAAGTGGTGACCAGTCCGCGCGGGCGCATCACCAGGACCTACCGCGAGGCCGGAAATCGTTGAGCGATGCCAACAATGACGGCTTCCACGCAGACAGGGCCGGCCTGGCGCGGTGGCTGGCAGGTGCCGCCGGTCTGGGCGCAGTAGGAACCATCGCCGGGATTTCGGCAGCCCGCTCGATGACGCGGCGTGCGGTCATTGAAGATCCGTATGCCAACGAGAATTTCGAGACACTCGACGGCGACCGCAGCTATGTGGTGACAACGCCCGACGGCGTACCGCTGGCGGTGCGCGAGGTCGGGCCCACCGACGCGCCATTGACCGTGGTGTTCGCACACGGATTCTGTCTTCGCATGGGCGCCTTCCACTTTCAGCGGATGCGACTGTCGGACGAATGGGGTCCGGGCGTCCGAATGATTTTCTATGACCAGCGCGGCCACGGCCGATCCGGCGAGGCGCCGCCGGAAACCTACACGATCAGCCAGCTCGGTATGGACTTAGAGACGGTGCTGCAAGTGATCGCGCCGCGCGGCCCGATCGTCGTCGTCGGTCATTCGATGGGCGGGATGACGGTGTTGTCGCACGCTCGGCAGTACCCCAACCATTACGGCGAGCGCATCGTTGGGGCCGCGCTGATTTCGTCGGCGGCCGAGGGCGTCGCGAAATCACCACTGGGCGAGATTCTGAATAACCCTGCGCTGGAGGCTGCGCGGTTCGCCGCGCGCTCTGCCCCCAAGCTGGTTCAACGGGGCCGCAACGCGACCCGGTCGTTAATTGGGCCGATCCTGCGGGCCGCGTCCTACGCGGATGTGAATGTCAGCCCGAGCATCGTGGCGTTCTCCGAGAAGATGATGCTCGAAACCCCGATACCAACCATGATCGAGTTTCTGCACGCGCTGGAGGTTCACGACGAAACGGCGGCGCTGCGGACGCTGGCGAACATCCCGACGTTGATCGTCTGCGGCGACCACGACCTGGTCACCCCCGATGAGTACTCGAGGAAAATGGCCCATGCGCTGCGGCAGTCCGAGATGATCATCGTGTCCAGGTCAGGCCATTTGGTGTTGCTGTCTAAGCCGGAGCCGATCAATGACGGGTTGGTGCGGTTGGTCAGGCGGGCTACCCCGGGAAGATTCGCAACGCTGAGTCAGCGGTGGCGCGATCGGGTCCGGCGCCGTGGCTGAGGGTCGGTCCGGCATGGCGACGTTGCCACATGTCGACGACACCGTTGCCCTCGGGTCGCGGCTGGGCAGCGAGTTGCGCGCGGGCGACGTCGTCGTCCTTTCCGGCCCGCTCGGTGCTGGAAAAACGGTGTTGGCCAAGGGAATTGCTAAAGCGATGGACGTCGACGGACCTGTCACATCACCGACGTTCGTACTCGCGCGGGTGCATCCGGCACGACGGGCCGGCGCTCCGGCGATGATCCACGTCGACGTCTACCGACTACTGGAGCACACCGGCGCTGATTTGCTCGACGAGCTCGAATCTCTGGATCTGGACACCGAACTCGACGACGCGGTGGTCGTGGTGGAGTGGGGCGAGGGCCTCGCCGAACGGCTGTCCGATCGGCACCTCGACGTCCGCCTCGAGCGCATCAGCAATTCCGACGCGCGCACCGCGACCTGGCAATGGAGTTGCCCATGAGCCGCGTCGTGTTGGCTATCGACACCGCAACTCCCGCAGTAACGGCGGGCATCGTGGCAGATGGCGACCTACTGGCCGAGCGAGTCAGCGTCGACGCCCGCGCGCACGCCGAACGGCTTACCCCGAATGTGTTGGGCGCCTTGGCCGATGCCGGTCTGCGAATGGCGGACCTGCAGGCCGTGGTGGTGGGGTGTGGCCCGGGTCCGTTCACCGGCCTGCGGGTGGGTATGGCGACCGCGGCGGCCTACGGGCACGCGCTCGGCATCCCGGTATATGGGCTCTGCAGTCTCGATGCGATCGGTGGCCAGACCACCGGCGAAACCCTGGTGGTCACCGACGCCCGCCGGCGCGAGGTCTACTGGGCTCGCTACCGCGACGGCGTCCGAATCGACGGACCGGCCGTCACCGCCCTGGGCGATGTCGACCCGGGTGCCGCGCGGGCAGCCGCCGGCTCGCCTGAGCACGCCGCGCTATTCGGGCTACCGGTGTGCGAACCGCATTACCCAACACCGCTCGGGCTGGTCGCCTCGGTGACCGAATGGTCCGACAATCCAGCACCACTGGTGCCGCTCTATCTGCGTCGGCCAGACGCGAAAACGCTTGCCGAGCGGAGTGCGCAATGACCGTCACGATCGGTGCTTTGACCGTGGCCGACGCTGAGCGCTGCGCTGAGCTGGAGTCCGAGCTGTTTCCCGGTGACGACCCATGGCCCACAGCCGCGTTCGTGCGCGAACTCGCCGCCACCCACAATCATTACGTGGCCGCCCGGACCAGCGAGGGCACGCTGATCGGCTATGGCGGCATCTCGCGATTGGGCCGCACGCCGCCATACGAATACGAAGTGCACACCATCGGCATCGCCCCCGCTTATCAAGGCCGCGGCATCGGCCGCCGGCTGCTGGATGAACTGCTCAAGTTCGCCGGGGACGCGATCGTCCACCTGGAAGTCCGCACCGACAACGCGCCGGCGATCGCTTTGTACCGCAGCGTGGGATTCACCCAAGTGGGCGTACGCCGACGGTATTACCGGGTCAGCGGCGCCGATGCCTACACGATGCGCAGGGAGGCGCTCTCGTGATCGTCCTGGCCATCGCGTACCTGCTGGTGCGGCGCGTGCATCAGCACGGCGGCATCGCCTGGAAGCACAGCG
>DAIODV010000207.1:0-1950 GCA_036746615.1 Mycobacterium sp. | reverse complement strand
CGGCATCGCCCGACTTGACACTGATGGCGCCGTGACGTTGTTGGCCGACGAGGTGGCGTCCAGTGTCAACGAGCATGTCCGGTTCGGCGGTGTGGTTCCGGAGATCGCCTCGCGTGCACATTTGGAGGCGCTCGGTCCGGCCATGCGCCGCGCGCTGGCCGGCGCGAGCGTGGACAAACCGGACATTGTCGCGGCGACGATCGGCCCGGGATTGGCGGGTGCGCTGTTAGTGGGAGTGGCTGCGGCCAAAGCTTATTCGGCCGCCTGGGAGGTGCCGTTCTACGCGGTGAACCACCTCGGAGGGCATTTGGCCGCCGACGTCTACCAGCACGGTCCGCTGCCCGAGAGTGTGGCGCTGCTGGTCTCCGGCGGGCACACGCACCTGCTGCATGTGCGTTCGCTGGGCGAGCCGATCGTCGAATTGGGCAGCACCGCCGACGACGCCGCCGGGGAGGCCTACGACAAGGTGGCCCGTCTGCTGGGGTTGGGCTATCCGGGCGGCAAGGTGCTCGACGACCTGGCCCGCACCGGGGATCGCGACGCGATCGTCTTCCCGCGCGGCATGACCGGCACACGCGATGAGCTTCACGCGTTCAGCTTCTCCGGACTCAAGACCGCGGTGGCGCGATACGTTGAGAGCCATCCTGACGCGGCGACCGCCGACATCGCCGCCGGGTTCCAGGAAGCCGTCGCCGACGTGCTGACCATGAAGGCCGTGCGCGCCGCCACCGGGCTCGGCGTATCGACGCTTCTCATTGCGGGGGGAGTGGCGGCGAACTCGCGGCTGCGCGAGCTGGCCGAAGAGCGTTGTGCCGCAGCGGGATTGAACTTGCGAATCCCGGGCCCGCGATTGTGTACCGATAATGGCGCAATGATCGCGGCGTTCGCCGCTCATCTGGTGGCCGCAGGTGCCCCGCCGTCACCGCTGGATGTGGCCAGCGACCCGGGCCTGCCGGTAGTGAAAGGTCAGCTGCCCTAGGCGGTTTCGCGGGTGACGATCAACAGGTCGTCGCTAGTCGACCAGGCTTGGCTGAAGGTGGCCATCGGGATCTGCTCGTTGCGACCGTTGGGTGTCCCACTGTCGTTGAGATGAACGACGTTGGCGCCGGTGTCGACTCCGGTGACGACGACGGCATGGTCGGGCCTGGTCCGGTCGCCGTCGCCGGCGGGGTAGTTCCATATGGTTTCGGCGTTGAGCGCCGCGATCACCTTGTGGCCGCCGGCCAGATCCTGCTCCAGGGTCCCCATGCTGTTGCCGGTCGTCAGGTCCGATTGGATGCCGTGCTTCTGCAACAGCAGGACCATGTCTTCGGGCGAGGTGCCGTCAAAGTGGTAGACGTCGCCGCGGTGCGATTCGCTTTTGGTGAAAATCCCGCGCAGCTCCATACCGATTTGGGAGGGTTCTCTGCCAGTTAGCTGGCCGATCACATCTGCGACCGCCATCAGGCCGCAATCTTGCTGATGCTGATAGCGCCAGTAGGGGGCGGCGGCTTCGGGGTCGCCGTACATCTGGCCGTCGGCGTGAGCGACGCCAGCCAATCCGATGGCGGCAGCGCCGAACACGATGGCCAGGCGGGTCGCGCTTCGCGTGCCGGTAAACATGACGCCATTATGGGGTCGTCCGCATGGCGACTTCGTGATACGGCGCCCACCTGCGGTTTCGTTCGGCCGGCCACGGCCAGTGGGCGCACCAACCGGGAAGCAGCACGGCGACCTTGAGTGCTAGCACTCTCATGTATAGAGTGCTAGGTGGCAATCGGACGAACCCCTGTTCCGGCACCCGCGACGACGGCGCGAGGGCGCGGACGAATGCCGAACACCTGGTAATCGAACGGTCCGGCCTGCCCGGGCCCCAAACCAATTAAGTGGAGGCTCCAATCGTGGCGAAGGTGAAGATCAAGCCACTCGAGGACAAGATCCTCGTACAGGCCAACGAGGCCGAGACCACGA
>DAIODV010000206.1:655-6968 GCA_036746615.1 Mycobacterium sp. | reverse complement strand
CCGGCTGGGACGCCGACGGCGGCTACGCCGAATTCGCCACGGTTCCTGCGGCTTTCGCCCACCATCTACCCAGCGGCTACACCGACAGCGAACTTGCGCCGCTGCTGTGCGCCGGCATCATCGGCTACCGGTCGCTGCTGCGCGCCGCACTGCCCCCCGGCGGGCGGCTGGGCCTGTACGGGTTCGGCGGCAGCGCCCATATCACCGCACAGGTCGCGGTGGCCCAACGCGCCGAAGTCCACGTGATGACGCGCGGAGCCGAGGCGCAAAAGCTGGCGCTCGAGCTGGGCGCCGCGTCGGCCCAAGGAGCGGCCGAGCCGCCACCGGTGCGCCTGGACGCCGCGATCCTGTTCGCCCCGGTTGGTGATCTGGTGCTGCCCGCGTTAGAGGCGCTCGATCGCGGCGGCACCTTGGCGATCGCCGGAATCCACCTGAGCGACATTCCGGCACTGAACTACCAGCGACACCTGTTTCAAGAGCGCCAGGTGCGCTCGGTGACGTCGAACACCCGTGCCGACGCACGAGCGTTCCTCGACTTCGCAGCTCAACATCACATCAACGTGACCACGCCGGAATACCCTCTGGCGCAAGCTGATCGAGCGCTATCTGATCTGAGTGCCGGGCGTATTGCCGGCGCCGCCGTACTGCTGGTCTAAGACGAGTCAGCTGGACAGGTGCCAGACCAGCGCCGCAGCCAGCGCGCCCAACCCGTTCAGCGACCAATGCAGGGCGATCGGCGCGAGCAGACTGCCACTGCGCCGGCGCAGCCAGCTGAACACGAACCCGGCCGCACCTGTCGCGAACACCGCCAGCGTCACGCCGGCCACCATGCCCAGGACTCCGCCGCCAAGGAGACGGGTGAAGCCGACGTTGCTACTTGTCAGCCCCATCGACGTTGCGATGTGCCAGAGCCCGAAGAGCAGCGAACCCGCCAGCGCGACACCGCGGAACCCCCACGCCCGGTTCAACGCGCCGTGCAGCACGCCGCGGAAAGCCAGCTCCTCGGGGATCACGGTTTGCAGCGGAATGATGATCATCGACGCGATCAGTGCGCCCGAGATCGTGGCGTAGCGGTTGTTCATGAACATCGGCCGGGTCTGCGGCAGCAGCACACCGACCGCGATCACCGTCACCACCAGCGCGGTCGCGGCCAAGGCGTACGCAGCGCCGGATTTCCAGTGGTCCGCACCGAGGCCGAGCTCGGCCCAGCCCAGACCGTTGAACCGCAATAACGCGACAAGGCCGATAGCCGCGACCGGGACCGTCGCGACGCCTGCCCAGGGGGTCGTGAAGTGCGCGATCAGGTTCGTCAGCGCCAGCACCACCACGACCAGCGCAACGTCAACGTAGACGCGGAACTGGTGCAGTGCTGAGAGCTGCGACACCAGCGGGTGCGCCGCCGCGTGGCTCTCCTGACCAGACATCCCACCAGGTTACTTGCTGACCTCCCAGGTCCATCCGCTGATCTGCGGGTCGTCCTCGCCGTGCTCGCGGGTGTAACTGCGCGCCGCCAGCCGGGCATCGACCATCCGCTGGCGCAGCACCGCGGCCTGGTTGGCCAGCCCATCGACGCGATCGATGACGTCCATGACCAGGTGGAAGCGGTCCAGATCGTTGAGCATCACCATGTCGAACGGCGTCGTCGTGGTCCCGCGCTCCTTGAAACCGCGGACGTGCATGTGTTCATGATTGGCGCGGCGGTAGGTCAGCCGGTGGATCAGCCAGGGATACCCGTGGTAGGCGAAGATGACCGGCTTGTCGACAGTGAACAAGGCGTCAAACTCGTTGTCCGGCAAGCCATGTGGGTGCTCGGAGTCGGGCAGCAGGCGCATCAGGTCAACGACGTTGACTACCCGCACCGCAAGGTCGGGCAGTTCACGGCGCAAGATGTCAGCGGCGGCCAACGTCTCCTGTGTCGGGATGTCGCCGGCGCAGGCCAGCACTACGTCGGGTTCGGCCGTCGCGGTACTCGCCCACTGCCAGATGCCCAGGCCGCGGGTGCAGTGGGCGATAGCTGAGTCCATGTCGAGGTAGGCCAGTGCGGGCTGCTTCCCGGCGACGATGACGTTGATGTAGTCGCGGCTGCGCAGGCAGTGGTCGGCGACGGACAGCAAGGTGTTGCCGTCCGGCGGCAGATACACCCGCGTGATCTCGGCGCGCTTGTTGGCCACGAGGTCGATGAACCCCGGATCCTGATGCGAGGCTCCGTTGTGGTCCTGACGCCAAACATGGCTGCTCAGAAGGTAATTCAGCGATGCGATGGGCTGGCGCCAGGGCAGTTCGCGGCTTGTCGCCAACCACTTCGCGTGCTGGTTGAGCATCGAGTCGACGATGTGCACGAATGCCTCGTAGCAGTTGAACAGGCCGTGGCGTCCGGTCAGCAAATAACCCTCCAGCCAGCCTTGGCAGAGGTGCTCGGACAGCACCTCCATCACCCGGCCGGTAGGCGAGAGGTGGTCGTCGTCGGGCATGGTCTGCGACAGCCACACCTTGCCGGTCGACTCGAATACCGCGTCCAGGCGGTTCGAGGCGGTCTCGTCGGGACCCATCAGCCGGAACCGATCGCCGTTGCGCGCGATCACATCCCGCAGGAACGTGCCCAGCACCCGGGTGGCCTCGTGGGTCTGCGTCGCCGGCCGCGACACCTCGACCGCGTACTCGCGGAAGTCAGGCAGGTTCAGGTCATGCAGCAGCAGGCCACCGTTGGCGTGCGGGTTGGCGCTCATCCGGCGATCGCCGTCCGGCGCCAGCGCCCGCAGCTCGGCGCGCAGTCGGCCCGCCTTGTCGAACAACTCCTCGGGCTCGTAGCTGCGCAGCCACTCTTGCAGCTGTGCGCGGTGGGTCGGGTTAGTCCGGGTCTCGGCGAGCGGGACCTGATGTGCTCGCCAAGTGCCCTCGACCTGCTTGCCATCCACGACTTGCGGTCCGGTCCAGCCCTTAGGAGTGCGCAGCACGATCATCGGCCACACCGGGCGATTGGTGACGCCGTCTACTCGGGCGGCCTGCTGGATCGCCGCGATTTGGTCGAATGCCTCGTCGAGCGCAATGGCCATTTGCCGGTGCACGATGGCCGGGTCATCACCCTCGACTCGGATTGGTCGGTAACCGTACCCACGCAGCAGCGACTCCAGCTCCTCGTGCGGGATGCGGGCCAGCACGGTCGGGTTGGCGATCTTGTAGCCGTTGAGATGAAGAATCGGCAGCACCGCGCCGTCACTGACCGGGTTGAGGAACTTGTTGGAGTGCCAGCTGGCGGCCAGCGGTCCCGTCTCGGCTTCGCCGTCGCCGACGACACACGCAACCACCAGGTCGGGATTGTCGAACGCCGCGCCGTAGGCGTGCACCAGCGCGTATCCGAGTTCGCCACCCTCGTGAATGGAGCCCGGCGTCTGCGCTGCCACATGGCTGGGGATTCCACCCGGAAAAGAGAACTGCCGGAACAGCTTTCGCAGTCCGTCGGTGTTTTCTTCGATGCCGCTGTAGACCTCGCTGTAGGTGCCTTCGAGGTAGGCATTGGCGACCAGCCCGGGGCCGCCGTGACCGGGACCGGTGATGAAGATGACGTCGGCGTCGCGGTCGCGGATGACGCGATTCAGGTGTGCGTAGATCAGGTTGAGCCCGGGGGTGGTGCCCCAATGTCCCAATAGCCGCGGTTTGACATGCTCGGGGGCCAGCGGCTCGCGCAGGAGCGGATTGTCCAGCAGATAGATTTGGCCGGCCGACAGGTAGTTGGCCGCGCGCCAATAGGCGTCGATGTCGGCAAGTTGGTCATCGGACAGCTTCGCGGACGTGACGGTTTGTGAGCCCATCCGCTCGATTGTCCGCAACCTCGGTGAACAGCGCACCAAGTCGAGGTAGGCGGCCAGGGGATGCAGCCCCCCTTTACGCTGGCCGACGTGGATGTGGCCGACGGGGGAGCACTGCTGGCGTCGCTGCGGGTGCTCGACCTGTCCGGCGACGACGGTGACGCAGTCACCCGAGTGTTCGCCGACTTAGGCGCCGACGTGTTGAAGGTGGAACCGCCGGGCGGCCACCCGTCGCGCACCCAGGCGCCGACGCTGGACGGCACCAGCCTGCGATTCGCCCTGCACAACGCCAATAAGCGCGCTACGGTGCTCGATCCGTCCGATCCCAACGACCGGACCCGAGTGGTCGAGCTCGCCGGCAGCGCCGACATCGTGGTCGACAGCGGCAATCCCGGCCAGGCCGCAGCGTATGAAACGTCATGCGCCGCGTTGGCCGATCGGTATCCACAGCTGGTGGCGTTGTCGATCACCGACTTCGGCGAGCACGGCCCGCGGTCGTCGTGGCAGGCAACCGATCCGGTGCTCTATGCCCTCTCGGGCGCGCTGGCACGCTCAGGCCCAACCATCGGAACACCCGTGCTGCCGCCGGACGGCATCGCGTCGGCCACCGCCGCTGTGCAAGCCGCTTGGGCGGCACTGGCCGCCTACTATAACCGATTACGTTGTGGCACAGGGGATTACATCGACTTCGCCCGGTTCGACGCTGTCGTGATGGCGCTCGACCCGGCGTTCGGGGCGCACGGACAGGCCGCAGCCGGCGTTCGCCGACCCGATCAATGGCGGGGACGCCCGAAAAACCAGGACGCGTACCCGATCTACCCCTGCCGGGACGGCTACGTGCGGATCTGCGTGATGTCGCCGCGACAGTGGCACGGGCTGCGCCGCTGGCTGGGAGAGCCCGACGAATTCCAGGACCCCCGCTATGACGTGATCGCCGCACGGTTCGCCGCCTGGCCGCAGATCGGCGCGCTGGTCCAGCAGTTGTTCGCCGACCAGACCATGAAAGCGCTGGTGTCAGCCGGGCAGGCGCATGGTGTGCCGATTGCCGCGGTGCTGTCGCCGGCGCAAATCCTGGCCTCCGACCACTTTCAAGCGGTGGGCGCCATTGCCGACGCCGAACTCGTGCCCGGGATGCGCGTCGGCGTCCCGGCCGGCTACTTCGCCGTCGACGGCCAGCACACCGGTTTTCGGGTGCCCGCCCCGGACGCCGGGCAGCACGAAGCAGAGTGGCTTGCGGACCCGATACCCGCGCCGGCACCGCGAAAGCTGAACCGCCCGTTTGACTGGCTGCGCATCATCGATCTCGGCATCATCGTTGCCGGCGGCGAACTCAGCCGCCTCTACGGCGATCTGGGCGCCGAGGTCATCAAGGTCGAAAGTACGGCCTATCCCGACGGATTGCGCCAGGCACGCCTGGGCGATGTGATGAGCGAGTCATTCGCATGGACGCATCGCAACAACTTGGCGTTCGGCGTGGACCTACGCAGCGCCGAGGGCAAGCAGATCTTCAGCAGCCTGGTCGCCCACGCCGACGCGGTGTTCGCCAATTTCAAGCCGGGAACACTTGCCGCTCTTGGCTTTCCGTTCGAGAAGCTGCAAGCGCTGAACCCGCGGGTGGTGCTGGCAGAAAGCAGTGCCTTCGGCGATACCGGACCTTGGAGCGACCGGATGGGATACGGACCACTGGTCCGGGCCACCGCAGGGGTCAGCAAGCTCTGGACAGATCAGGACGACGAGGATCATCCCGCCACTGGCTCGCGGCACCGCTTCTACGACGCGACCACGGTCTTTCCCGATCATGTGGTCGGGCGGATCACTGCGATCGGCGCGCTGGCCGCGCTGATCCACCGTGACCGAACCGGCGAAGGAGCCCGCGTGCATGTCTCCCAAACCGAGGCCGTCGTCAACCAACTCGACGCCCGGTATGTCATCGACGCCGTCCGGGCGAGCGGCCACGCCGATCTGCGAGACGACACCAGCGTGCATGACGTCTACCCGTGCGAAGGCGATGACGAATGGTGTGTCATCTCGATCCGGAATGACGCTGATTGGCAAGCGGCGACATCGGTTTTCGGGATCACCGAGCTGGCCGACGACGACCGCTTCATGACCGGCGAGGCCAGGGTCGCACACCGGCAGGAATTGCTGGCACAGGTGTCCGCGTGGACCCGCGGCCGGACACCGTCGCACGTCGCGGAGGCATTGCAGTCAGCAGGTGTTCCCGCGGGCCAGATGAACCGGCCGCCCGATATCCTCGACGACCCGCAGCTGCGCATGCGAAACCTGTTCAGCGACATGGAGCATCCGCTGTTCGATCATCCGCTGCCGGCCGAAACCGGCCCGGCAAAGTTTCGCCACATCCCGCCGGCGCCGCAACGGCCCGCGCCGCTGCCCGGTCAGGACACCCGCGAGATCTGCCACAAGGTTCTCGGGATGAGCAGTGCGGAAACCGAGCGGCTGATCAACGACGGCGCGTGTCTTTGTCTGGTGCCGGGCGAAGCATGGAG
>DAIODV010000206.1:0-645 GCA_036746615.1 Mycobacterium sp. | reverse complement strand
CCCGGTCAGGACACCCGCGAGATCTGCCACAAAATCCTTGGGATGACCAGCGACGAGACCGAGCGGTTGATCAACGACGGCGTGCTGTTTGCAACCACGGAGGGCTTCGACGATGCGCACTGACCCCAAGACACCGGTGCTGGTGGGCTACGGCCAGCTAAATCACCGTGCGGACCCGGACGCGCAAGAAAACACGGCCGAACCGGTCGACCTGATGGCCGAGGCGGCGCGCCAGGCCGCCGACCCGCGGGTGCTTCAGGCCGTCGACTCCATCCGGGTGGTCAACCTGCTTTCGGCACGCTATCGCGACGCGGGCCGGCTGCTCGCTCAACACATTGGGGCCGAGGATGCGGCCACCCGCTACAGCGGCATTGGCGGCAACGTGCCGCAGTCTCTGGTCAACCAGGCGTGTGTGGACATCCAACAGGGTCGCGCGGACGTGGTGTTGGTGGCCGGCGCGGAAATGTGGCGCACCCGAATGCAGTTGCGCGCCAAGGGGAAACGGCTGACCTGGACGGACCAGGGCGAGTCGGTTCCGCTCGCTCAAGGCAGCGACGAAAACGTGCCGATGGCCGGGCCCGCCGAGGACCGCATTGGGCTGGACCGCCCGGCCTAAATCTATCCGATGTTCGAGCAGGCGCTGCG
>DAIODV010000205.1:0-6996 GCA_036746615.1 Mycobacterium sp. | reverse complement strand
TCGCTGTGCGCAAACCGCCCAAAATCAGCGGCATCGCGTTGGGAACCTCGACCCGCAATAGCACTCGCAGATCGCCCATGCCCATCGCGCGGGCGGCGTCGACGACAGTGCGGTCGACGGCGGCAATCCCGGCATACGTGCCGGCCAACAGCGGCGGGATGCCCAGCAGCATCAGTGCCACGATCGGCGGAACCAGGCCCAGCCCCCACAGCAATACCGCCAACAGCAGCACACCCAGGGTCGGCAGCGCGCGTAACGCGTTGACCATGCTCACCACCAGCAGCGTGCCTCGCCCGGTATGGCCGACGAGCAGGCCGATCGGGATGGCGATCAGCGCCGACACCGCGACCGCGGCCCCGGTGTACTCCAGGTGTTCCAAGGTGCGCGCCGCCAGACCCACTGGGCCGAGCCAGTTGCTCGCGGTCAACAGGTAAGACACCGCCTGCTCGAGGAAGTTCATCGCGAGCCCCCGACTACTGGAGCCGTGAGCAGTCGGCGGCCAGGCCGTGACGCGCGGCTCCACGGCGTCGCTACGCGTCCGGCCAGCATGATCAGCACGTCAACGACAAGTGCAAGCACCAGGATCGCGACGATGCCCGCGACGATTTGGTCGCTCTTGTTCGCCTGGTAGCCCTCGGTGAACCAGGTGCCAAGCCCACCAATGCCAATCACCGCGCCCACCGAGACCATCGAGATGTTGGTCACCACGACCACGCGCAGCCCAGCGACTAGCACCGGAATCGACAGTGGCAGTTCGACTTTCAGCAGACGCGTGACCGGCCGGTAACCGAGCGCGCTGGCCGCGTCACGCACCTGCGCCGGCACCGCGTCCAGCGCCTCGAAAACCGCCCGCACCATCAGCGCCGTGGTGTAGAGCGTCAGCGCGACAATGACATTGGCCTCGTCCAGAATTCGGGTCGGGATGATCAGCGGCAACACCACGAACAGCGCCAGCGACGGGATCGTGAACACCACACTGGCGGTCACCGTCGTCAACCGTCGCAGTACAGTTCTGCGCCGAGCGAGTACTCCCCACGGCAGCGCGATCGCCAGCCCGGCCACAACTGGCACCAGCGAAAGCCGTAGGTGGGTCACGGTCAGCGTCCACGCCGCCGGCAGGTGAGTGAGCAGGTAATGCACGTCTAGTCCTGCGGTTGGGATTCCAGCACGGCCAGCACATCGGCAGCCCGCACTCCCCCAATGACCTTGCCGCCCTTGTCGACGGCGACGCCCGTTGCTGCCGGCGACGACAACGCGGCGTCCAATGCCTGGCTGAGATTGGCGCCCGGGCGGAAGAGCGAACCGACCGCAGTCATACTGTCGCGCAACGACGCACCGCTGCGGTGCTTGCGGAGGCCTTTGGCATCGATCCATCCCACCGGCGCGCCGTCAGCTTTCACCACTAATGTCCAGCCGTCGCGAAGCTGCGCGTCGGCGATCGCGGACTCGGCGATCTGATGGATCTCCCGCACCGGCAGTTGTGCCGCATCCAAGAACTGCAGCCACCGATAGCCACGACCGGCCCCGATCATCCTCGACACGAAATCGTTGGCAGGCCGCGACAGCAGCCGCGCGGGTTCCTCGTACTGCTGCAGCGAACCACCCGGACCGAATACTGCGACCCGGTCGGCGAGGTGGACAGCCTCGTCGATGTCGTGGGTGACGAACACGATGGTTTTGTGCAATTCGGCTTGCAACCGCAGTATTTCGCGCTGCAGCTCGAAGCGAACTATCGGGTCGACAGCCGAAAAGGGCTCGTCCATCAGTAGAATCGGCGGATCGGCGGCCAGCGCCCGAGCTACGCCAACACGCTGCTGCTCACCACCGGAGAGCTGCGCGGGGTAGCGGCTGGCCAGCCTGGCGTCCAAACCCACCCGCTCCAACATGTGGTACGCGGCTTTGCGGGCGGCCCGGCGTGATTGGCCTTTGAGCACCGGCACCGTCGCCACGTTGTCGATCACCCGCTGGTGCGGCATCAGGCCCGCGCCCTGGATCACGTAGCCGATGCCGAGGCGCAGTCGAACCGGGTCAACACCTGCGATGTCGGCGCCGTCGACTTTGACGGTGCCCGACGTCGGCTCGACCATCCGGTTGATCATCCGCATCGACGTGGTTTTGCCACAGCCGGACGGCCCGACGAAAACGGTCAGCGTGCCTTCAGGGACGTCCAGGTTCAGATTGTCGACCGCGACGGTGCCGTCGGCGTAGATCTTGTAGACGTTCTCGAAGCTGATCAAGTGTCAGCTCTTAATCGGATGGTTGAAGCCGTTATCCCGCAACCAGTTTCGGGCCGCCTGGTCTGGATCGATGCCGGAGTTGCCGGACACCGAGGCGTTGAGCTCGGCCAAGGCCCGGGTCGTCATCTTGGCTGACACCGCGTCCAGCACATCTTTGAGCCGATCGGACTTTTTCTGTGAATTCACCAGCGGCACAATGTTGCCGGCCAGGAAGTTGTGCTGCGGATCATCGAGCACAACCAGATGATTCTGCATGATCGCCGGTGAGGTGCTGAAGATGTTGGCGGCGTTGACCGTTCCCTTAACCAGCGCACGAACGGTGACCGCCCCGCCGTCGTCGCTGATCGCGATGAAATTGCCGGGTGCGATGTCGAGACCGTAGATCTGCCGAAGCCAGAGAAGCCCCGACGACCGGGTTTGAAAGTCCGAGGGCGCGGCGAACTTCACCTCCGGCGAATGTGCCGCCAGGTCTGCGATTGTCTTGAGGTTCCACTTGTCCGCGGTGTCGGCGGTGACGGTGACGGTGTCGGTGTCCGCCGCAGGCGACGGGGTCAGAATCGACAAATCGCCGGGCAGCCGCTTGTAAAGCTCCAATTCGACGGCGTCGAGCATGGTCACCGTCGCATTCCGTTCGAAGTACAGCAGTAGGTTTCCGATGTACTCGGGGACCAGGTCGATCGAATGGTCTTTGAGCGCAGGGACATACGCTTCGCGGCTGCCGATTCCCATTCGTCGACCGACGTTGAAACCGTTGGTCTGCAACGCTTGTGCGTAGATCTCGGCGACGATTTTGGATTCTGGAAATCCGGCGGACCCGACCACGATCGAATTCAAGCCGCCCGATTCCCCGCCCAGCGGATTGGAGCTGCCGCACGCGGTAAGAACCAAGGCCGTGGCCGTAAGCCACGCCGCCGCGCGGTACCCGCGCCGTCGCAGCATGCCCATAGCAATCGACACTATCGCGGCGCAGCGCGCCGGTTTGCGAGTGCGGCGAGGTTTAAAAGGGCAAGATGGAAACCATGAGCAGCGATTCACCTGTATCGCCCGATCAACCCGTTCCCACCCCGGCCCAAGACAAAGCGTCGTCGCCGGAATCGGCGGTGAAATTCACCCGTACCGCCAGCGTATGGACGTCGCTGACCGCGGGCTTTTTGATCCTCATCGTGCTGCTGATCTTCATCATCCAGAACCCCGAGTCGGCCCGGTTTCACTTCCTCGGTTGGCACTGGAGCCTGCAGCAAGGGGTAGCCATTCTGCTCGCCGCGATAGGCGGCGGCCTGATCACCGTGCTGGCCGGTACCGCGCGCATCTACCAGCTGCGCCGGGCCGCGAAGAAGAATCTCGCCGCAGGCCGATAAGCGCGCGAGCGTGCGCAAATGTACGGCGTGAGCGGCGTGTCGGTGTACAAATACGCACACTCGCGCGGAGATGGGCTCAACTCTGCAGTTCGGTCAGTCCGCGGGCGATGAGTGGCGCCACCGTTTGCCCGACCCGGTCGGACGCGTCAACCTCGTCGGCGCCACCCGACATACGCCTGCGAAAATCGATGCCCGCCGCGATGATCGCCAGCTTGAAGTAGGCCAGCGCCATATAGAAGTTCCAGTGCGCCAACGGCTGTCCGGAAATCACCGAGTAGCGGTGTGCGAGCTCGTCGGCGACCGGCAATTGCGGCGAGGTCCAGGCGGCGTGGGTGTTGATGATCAAGTCCAGCGACGGATCGCGGTACACGCACATCAACGCCGCGTCGCTGAGCGGATCGCCCAGTGTGGAGAGCTCCCAGTCCACCACGGCCCGCACCCGCGTGGGATCGTCGGCGTCCAGGATGGTGTTGTCGATGCGGTAGTCGCCGTGCACGATCGACGTGCGGCTCTGCTGCGGAATCGACTGCTGCAGTGCCGAATACAGCCGCTGCACGTCGGAGTCGCGGTCGTCATCGGACAGCCGCACAAGTTCCCACTGCGAACCCCAGCGGCGGACCTGACGTTGCAGATATCCGTCCGGTTTGCCGAAATCGGCGAGGCCAACGGCGGCCGGGTCGACTGCATGCAGGTCTGCCCGCACCCGGATCAGCGCGTCGACGCAGCCGTCGATGACGTGCTGGTCGCCCTGACCCTCCAGTGCCTCCAAATCGGCGCGACTGCGCACCACTTGCCCGCCAACGTATTCGACCATCTGAAACGGCGCGCCGAGCACCGAGTCGTCGTCGCACAACGCCACCGCGCGAGCCACCGGAACAGCGGTGTCGGCAAGTGCCGCGACCACTTTGTACTCGCGCGCCATGTCGTGCGCCGACGGTGTCAGCCCGTGCAACGGCGGGCGGCGCAGCACCCACTTCGACGCGTCGTCGGCGACCAGAAATGTCAGGTTGGAGCGGCCGCCGGAGATCAGTTGCGCTCGCAGCTCGCCGTCGCGGCCGATGCCGGCCGAGCGCAGATATCCGTCCAACGCGACCAGGTCGAGCCCGTCAAGCGAGGTGGAAGTCACCGGACCTGCCTATCACGGTTGTTCCTCGGCAGCAGGTCCCACACGTGTTCGGTCGCGTTCACCGTCACCACGCTGGCCTGGCCGGACCGCGAGAACAACAGCCGCGTCACCGACGCATAGTCGATCGGAAACGACAACACCCGCTTCGTGCCAAGGATTTCGTGCAGCACGACGTTGATCACTCCGCCATGGCTGAACACCACCACGGTCTCCTCGTGTTCGGCACCGGCGGCGACGTCGTCGACGGCCGCGCGCACCCGGGCCCGGAAAGCGTCTTCGTCGACCGAGCTGGGCAGGTGCCCGGCCGCCATGCGGGCCCACTCTTGCGGATTCTCGTCACGGATGTGCTCGATCGGGATGTACACCGGCAGATCGCGGTCGTACTCGGCGAAGCGGTCGTCGATCTCGACCGTCAGGTCGCGTGCGGCGGCGACCGGTTCGGCGGTCTGGAGGGCCCGACGCTGCGGGCTGCTCACCACCCGAGAGATCGGAAACCTGGCCAGCGCATCAGGCAGCCGCGCGACCTGCGCCCGCCCCTCGTCGGAGAGGTCGGGGTCGGCGCCCTGACCAGGTTCGCTACGGAGCGGCAACGCATGCCGGACCAGAAGCAACTGCATGCGCACAGCCTCGCATGCGGTCCGTAGGGCTTGTCATCCCACTGGAGAATGCTATTCTCCCTACGGAGATTGGGGTGTGCAGATGCTGGATCAAGGCATGCTGGGACGCTGGCTGGACGCAAACGGCGCCCCCGGCGAGGGCGAAGAGCCCGTAGTTGAAGAACTGTCCGGAGGCTCGCAGAACACGCTTTATCTGATCCGGCGCGGCGATGAGCGCATGGTGTTGCGGATGCCCGGCGCCCGGGCCGACGCGTCCAGGATCGACGGGCTGCTGCGCGAGATCCGGCTGGTGCGCGCGCTGCGCGGCACCGACGTACCACATGCTGAGCTGATCGCCGCCAACGATGCCGGCGATCTGCTCGGCATGCCCTTCTACGTCATGCGGGCCATCGACGGGTGGAGTCCGATGGACGGCGGCTGGGCGACGCCGTTCGACACCGACCTGTCCGTCCGCCGGGGCTTGGCGTTCGAGCTCGTCGACGGCGCCGCCAAACTGGGCCGGGTGGACTGGCGCGCTCAAGGGTTGGACGGCTTCGGCCGCCCCGACGGATTCCACGAGCGCCAAGTCGACCGCTGGCTGGCATTCCTGGACACCTATCGGGTGCGCGAGCTTCCCGGCTTAGACCAAGCTGCCGACTGGCTGCGTCGCAACCGGCCCTCGCACTACACGCCGGGCATCATGCACGGCGACTACCAGTTCGCCAACGTGATGTTCGCGCACGGCGCGCCGGCTCGGCTGGCCGCGATCGTGGATTGGGAGATGACCACCGTCGGCGACCCGCTACTCGACTTGGCCTGGTGTCTGCTGGGTTATGACGGCGAGAACCCGCGCGAGGACGGCTTTTATCTCGATATGAAGGGCATGCCGAAACGCAGCGAGCTACTCGAACGCTACGAGAAGACCAGCGGGCTAACGACCGAAAACATCGATTACTACCTTGTGCTGGCCAACTGGAAACTGGGCATCGTGCTGGAAAAGACCTACGCTGCCGGAGTGCGCAGCGGGAAAGTCGACCCCAAGATCCAGGAATCGTTCGGGGCGATGGTCCCGCAGCTGATCGCGACGGCCGCAGAACTAGCCCAATCACAGTCCAAGGTTCGCTGAAATGGGTTACGCCGACCAGCTTTTCGACCTGACCGATCAGGTTGTGCTAGTCACCGGCGGCAGCCGAGGGCTGGGCCGGGAAATGGCGTTCGGCGCCGCGCGGTGCGGCGCCGACGTCGTGATCGCCAGCCGCAAGATGGAGAACTGCGTCGAAACCGCCGAGCAGATCGAGCGCGAGACCGGCCGCGCCGCAATGCCATACCAGGTGCACGTCGGCCGATGGGAACAGCTCGACGGCCTTGTCGAGGCCAGCTACCAACGGTTCGGCAAGGTCGACACCTTGATCAACAACGCCGGCATGTCACCGATCTACGACAAGCTGACCGACGTCACGGAGAAGCTTTTCGACGCCGTGGTCAACCTCAACCTCAAGGGCCCATTCCGGTTGTCCGCGTTGGTCGGTGAACGGATGGTCGCCGCGGGACGCGGCTCGATCATCAACGTCAGCACCGCCGGATCCCTGCGCCCGGCACCCGACATCATTCCCTACGCGGCATCCAAGGCCGGGCTAAACGCGATGACGGAGGGGCTAGCTCGTGCGTTCGGGCCGACG
>DAIODV010000204.1:0-7014 GCA_036746615.1 Mycobacterium sp. | reverse complement strand
AGCCCTGATACAAACCAAAAGAAGGGGCCGCCGCGGGATCCCCTCATTCCGTCGGCGGCCCCCTCGACCGCCCCTTGTGAACAGGCCTGCGGCCGATTCAAGGATGCCCCGCGCTGCCATCGGGTCGGGGGGTCGGACGACAACACGGAGCTATCCAACTTTCGGATACCCGCAGGGTGTTGTTACTAAACGGTGCTGAGGGGGGGTCAGGCCTCCAGGATCGCCGCGACGCCTTGGCCACCGGCGGCGCAAATCGAGATCAGCCCGCGTAGCGGCTTGCCCGACGTTCCATGCTTTGCTCTGTCTTTCGCGGCCTCGGCTAACTGCTTGGCCAGCTGCGCCAGGATCCGCCCGCCGGTGGCGGCGAACGGGTGACCGGCGGCCAGCGACGAGCCGTTGACGTTGAGCTTGGACCGGTCGATGGGCCCCAGTGCGGCGTCTAGCCCCAACCGCTCCTTGCAGTATTCCTCGGACTCCCAGGCCTGCAGGTGCGCCAGCACCACCGAGGCGAACGCCTCGTGGATTTCATAGAAGTCGAAGTCCTGCAGGCTCAGCCCGTTGCGCGCGAGCAAGCGCGGCACTGCATACGTCGGCGCCATCAACAGGCCGTCGGCGCCGTTGACGTAGTCCACCGCGGCAGTCTCGGCGTCGACGAAGTAGGCCAACGGCGTCAGCGAGTGCTCGGCGGCCCAGTCGTCGCTTGCCAGCAATGCCACCGAGGCTCCGTCGGTCAGCGGTGTCGAGTTACCGGCCGTCATCGTGGCATCACCGGCTTTCACCCCGAACACCGGCTTGAGTTTGGACAGCTTGTCCACCGACGCGTCTGGCCGCAGATTGTCGTCGCGGTACAAGCCCAAAAACGGGGTGACCAGATCGTCGAAGAAGCCGCGATCGTAAGCGGCGGCCATGTTGCGATGGCTGGCGACGGCCAGCTCGTCCTGATCGACCCGCTTGATGCCCATCTGCTTGGCGGTGATGGCCTGGTGCTCGCCCATCGACAGCCCGGTGCGCGGCTCGCTGTTCACCGGAATCTCCACTCCGACGCTGGCCGGAAGCTTGCCGACCAGTTTCAGCCGCTCGACGTTGGACTTCGACCGCCGCAGCCCCAACAGCGTGCGACGCAGGTTGTCGCCCAAGCCAATTGGCGCGTCAGACGTGGTGTCCACCCCGCCGGCGGCGGCGACGTCGTAGCGGCCGGCGGCGATGCCGTCAGCCGCGCAAATCGCGGCCTGCAGTCCTGTGCCGCAGGCCTGCTGAATGTCGAACGCCGGGGTGTAGGACGACAGCGCTGATCCGAGCACGCACTCGCGCATCAGGTTGAAGTCGCGGCTGTGCTTGAGCACCGCGCCGCCGATCACGGCACCCAACCGCTCACCGGCCAGACCGAACCGGTCGACCAGCCCGCCCAGGGCGGCGGTGAACATGTCCTGGTTGGACGCCTCGGCGTAGGCGCGGTCCGAGCGCCCGAACGGGATTCTGTTGCCACCGAGCACCGCGACGCGCCGCGTCGAGCGGGTCCCGTCGGCGTTGACGTGCGGCTGGGAACTTGCAGAAGAACTTTCAGAACTCACGCTTATCTCCGTCAGTTGGTGGTTATCCGCGATTAGTACCCAGTAGCCATACTACCTACTGTTCTTACTCTGGAGTAAGTTCGCTATCGATACGGTAGTCGAACACATGACCCGCTCGATACGGAAGGCAACTCAGTGGCCCCGAAGGTTTCACCCGATCTATTCTCCCAAGTCGTCAACTCCGGGCCCGGCTCGTTTGTCGCCAAACAACTCGGCATTCCCCAGCCCGAGCCGCTGCGGCGGTATCGGATCGGCGATCCGCCGTTGGCCGGATCGCTGCTGATCGGCGGCGAGGGCCGGGTTGTCGAGCCGCTGCGCTCGGCGCTGGACAAGGACTACGACGTGGTGAGCGCCAACCTCGGCGGCCGCTGGGCCGATTCGTTCGGCGGGCTGGTGTTCGACGCCACCGGCATCACCACGCCGGCCAAGCTCACGGCACTGCACGAGTTCTTCACGCCGCTGCTGCGCAACGTCGGCGCCAACGGCCGCATCGTCGTCGTGGGAACCACTCCCGACCACGCCGGCAGCGCCGACGAGCGGATCGCACAACGGGCCCTGGAGGGCTTCACCCGCTCGCTGGGCAAGGAGCTGCGCCGCGGCGCCACCGTCGCGCTGGTGTACCTCTCGCCCGACGCCAAACCAGCGGCCACCGGCGCAGAGTCGACCCTGCGGTTCATCTTGTCGGCCAAATCGGCGTACGTGGACGGGCAGGTGTTCTACGTAGGAGCCGCCGATTCGGTTCCGCCGGCCGACTGGGACCGGCCGCTGGACGGCAAGGTAGGCATCGTGACCGGCGCCGCGCGAGGAATCGGCGCCACGATCGCTGAAGTGTTCGCCCGGGACGGCGCCCACGTTGTCGCGATCGACGTGGAGGCCGCGGCCGAGGCGCTCGCCGAGACCGCCACCCGCATCGGAGGGACGGCCCTGACCCTCGACGTCACCGCAGACGATGCGGTCGACCGGATCACCGAGCACCTTCGTGAGCATTACGACGGGCGCGCTGACATCCTGGTGAACAACGCCGGTATCACCCGCGACAAGCTGCTGGCCAACATGGACGATGCGCGGTGGGACGCGGTGCTCGCCGTGAACCTGCTTGCGCCACAACGGCTTACCGAGGGGCTGGTCGGCAACGGCAGTATCGGCGACGGCGGGCGGGTGATCGGACTCTCATCGATGGCCGGTATCGCGGGTAACCGCGGGCAGACCAACTACGCCACCACCAAGGCGGGCATGATCGGGCTAACCCAGGCGCTGGCGCCCGAACTGGCCGACAAGGGCATCACGATCAACGCAGTGGCGCCGGGATTCATCGAAACGCAGATGACTGCGGCGATCCCGCTGGCAACCCGCGAGGTCGGCCGTCGCTTGAACTCGCTATATCAGGGTGGGCAGCCCGTGGATGTCGCCGAGACGATCGCCTACTTCGCCAGTCCGGCGTCAAACGCGGTGACGGGCAACGTCATTCGTGTCTGCGGCCAGGCGATGTTGGGGGCATGAGCGTGACGCAACCAAGCGGGCTGAAAAACTTGCTGCGCGCTGCGGCCGGGGCATTGCCGTTCGTGCCACGCAGCGACCATCTGCCGAGCAGGACGCTGACGGTCAAGGACGTGGCGATCGACCGCGGGAACGTGGCCGACTACGCGGCGGTGACCGGACTGCGCTATGGCGACTCGGTGCCGTTGACCTACCCGTTTGCGTTGACCTTCCCGACGGTGATGTCGCTGGTGACCGGGTTCGATTTCCCTTTCGCTGCAATGGGATCCGTTCACACCGAAAACCACATCACGCAATACCGGCCGATCAAGGTGACCGACACGGTCAACATCGCCGTGCACGCGGAGAATCTGCGGGAGCATCGCAAGGGCTTATTGGTGGACGTGCTGACCGACGTCAGCGTCGGCAACGACGTCGCATGGCACCAGGTGACGACCTTCCTGCATCAGCAACGCACCAGCTTGTCCGACGAAGCCAAGCCACCACCGCAAAAACAGCCAAAGTTGCCGCCACCGAAAGCCATCCTGCGGATAACGCCGGGCCAAATTCGCCGTTATGCGGCCGTCGGCGGTGATCACAACCCGATCCACACCAACCCCATCGGGGCCAAGTTGTTCGGCTTTCCTACCGTGATCGCGCACGGAATGTTCAGTGCCGCAGCCGTATTAGCGAACCTAGAAGCCGGACTGCCCGATGCTGTGACCTATTCGGTGCGGTTCGGCAAACCGGTGGTACTGCCGGCAAGTGCCGGGCTGTATGTCGATCAGGTCGAGGACGGCTGGGATATCAGCTTGCGCCACATCGCAAAAGGCTATCCGCACCTGACCGGCACGCTACGGACGCGCTAACCCGGGGACGCGGTCGACAAGCAGCCGAATTCCATACGCAGCGAGCGCGGTAGCCAGGAAGACCAGCAACAGCCAAAGCGGAGGCCTGGCGAGCTCCCAGACGAAGATCGCAGCCCAAAACGGTGTGCGCTGGGTAACTGCAAGCACGCCCGCTGCACCGGCCAAAGACATTGCCTCAACATGGAAGTGAGTTCCCACCGCTGCATTGATCGACAGCACAAACAGCGTCCCGGCTGCCGCGCCGGTGGCCAATGCTGGTGTGAGCATCCCACCCGTCCCCCCGGCGCGTAGAACTACTGCCGTCAGAAAGGGTTTCAGTGCCAGAACTGCCGCCGCTGTTGTTACCGTCATGCCACTGGCAAGTGTCGCGGTCAGGATTGATTTGCCGTTGCCGGGCAGCTCGGGCCACCAGTGCGAGCAAATTCCGATCAGCAAGCCTGCGCCTGCGATTGCGGGGATCAACAGCCAGGATCGGGTTACCGCGGCGCGATCTGCCGCGGCCATCAGGCGATTGAATGCGAGGCCCACCAGCAGGGCGAGCGGGCCCAACACCAATGCGTAACCGACCAGCCGGTAGGACAGGTGCGGGCTGGGCCAGGCAAGGATGGGCTGGTTATGGGTCACCAACGAGGCGACCGCGACAGCGAGACTGGAGGTGATCAACGCGGCACCCACCGCTCGTGGATGCCAAGAACGCAAGACGATGCGCGTGGTGAACAACGCGCCACCGACGGGCACCGCATACACCGCACCGAGGCCCGCCCCGGCCGCACACGCCAGCAGGATCTCACGGTCGGATGCCGACAGTCTTTTCAACCATCGCATACCGAAATCGCTGAGAGCAGCGGCGAATTGGCGAGGAGCGCCTTCCCGGCCCAACGAGGCGCCGGAGCCCACAAGCAGCACCTGCAGCGCCGCGTCGATACCGAAGGGCGCCAAGCCTATCCGCTCGCCCCTGGCGATGGCCTCCGGCAATCGCGGTCTGGCCGTTCTGGATCGCAGCAGCCACCAGCCGAAGCCCGCCAGCGCTCCACCGACCATCGGTCCCATAGCCCGACGAACCGGACTGCTGCCGGTCACTCCCTGCAGTAGCGTTCCGAACGCGTAGTGGTAGGTCAGGTGTTCAACGAAACGCAGCACCAGCGTCGTCGCCAACCCGGCAAACCCCGCCAGCAGCCCGACAATCACAACGCCGCACAGGAACTCGACATTGCGGCGGCTCACGGCGTGGCGAGGTTGGTCCGCTACTGGTTAGATCCGGTGGCGACTTCGGCCGTATCCCGGTCGGATGGCACGCCCTTGAGGCCCCGCCAGAACAGGTTGATCATCAGCTCGGCCGCCTCGTCGACGTCGGTATCGCCGGTGGACAGGCGGGTCGCGATCGCCTCACCGGCGCCCACCAGCGCCACGGCCTGCATCTCGAAGTCCGCGTCCGGTCCGGGATTTCGGGTACCTGCCTGCAGCAGCCGGGCCACCATCGCGATGATCCGCTCGCGTCCCTCGCGCACCTTGTGGGCGAACGCCTGCGAACTGGTGGCCTGGGTGTACATCACGATCCACGACGCGCGGTTGGCATCGATATAGCGCATGAACGCGACGATCGTGTTGCGCAACAGATCCTTCGGGCTCTGCTCGAGGTCGATTTCTTCGCGCACACCGTCGATGAACCGCGTCATCTCGCGGTCGAGGCAAGCGCCGAACAGTTCTTCTTTCGAGCCGTAGTACAGGTAAAGCATCGGCTTGGAAATCTCGGCCTTGGCCGCGATCGCGTCCATCGACGTCTCGTGATAGCCGTTGACCGAGAACATTTGGACAGCGGCGTCCAGCATCTGCTGTTCGCGCACAGCACGCGGTAACCGCTTGGTACCACCTGCCATGTTGCGCCCTTCTGGAAGTCTCTTACTCCAGGGTAAGCAATGGCTAGTGCATACGCGGGGCTAAGGGCCGCATTGCGGCTTGGTTCCCTTCATCTTTGCCACCCGCAGCACCGAGGTATCGACGGCAGGCATCGTCAACTCTCCTGCGGCCAATGCCTTCTCCAGACGATCCAGCACAGCGGGTACCTCATCGGTGGTAACCCACAGCGCAATATCGGTTCCGGCCTGCAGCGCGCGCAAAACCGCGTCCGGCACGCCGTAGTGCTCGTTGATCGCGGCCATGCTGGACAGGTCGTCGGTGAATACCGGGCCGTCGAACGTGGGACCCTGATACCCCGTGCCGGTTCGCAATAATTGGTACGCGGCGCGGCTTAGGCTGGCCGGTTGGTCGCCGGTCAGGCCGGGCACCTGCATATGGCCGACCATCACACCGACCGGGGCGGCCGACACCAGCGTCCGGTAGGGCACTAGGTCGTCGTTCAGCAGCTGGTCCAGCGGCGGCGTGGTGACCCCGCCTTTATGCGAGTCGCCGGATCCGTGCCCGTGGCCGGGAAAATGTTTGAGCACCGGCAACAAACCGGCATCGCGCAGACCGCGCGCATAGGCGCCGGCATAGGCGGTGACGACGGCCGGATCTGAGCTGAACGACCGGTCCCCGATCACCGTCGCGGCGGGGGCGTCGCTGACGTCGACGACCGGGGCGAAATCGATGGTGATGCCCAGGCCACGCATCCGGTGGCCGCGGTCCAGCGCGATGCCGTAGACCTCATCGGCGGTGTGCGTCTTGGCTAATTCGCGCGCCGACGGCGACGGCCCGATCAGCGGGGACAACCGCTCCACCCGGCCGCCCTCTTCGTCGACGCTGATCGCCACCGGCAGCGCCGTGCTTGCGGACAGGTTCTTAAGCGCGCCGTTGGTCAGCATCGACAGGTCGGTCCAGCCGCCGATAAAAATGCCTCCGACATGATGGTCGGCCACCACCGCGTTGGCGTCGTCGCCGTTGCGTACTCCGACTATCAGCAGCTGAGCAAGCTTGTCGCGGGTGGACATTGCCGCCAGGATGGCCGCCGGATCGCCGCAGGCAGGCCGGGCCGGCGGGATAGCCCGGCTCGGCGACGAGGCCGGTGCCGACTTGGGCCGGTGGGAGCTGTGGCCGCACCCTCCCAGCAGCGCCGCAACCGCAGCAAGCACAGCAAGAATGCGCGTCAAAACCATTCGCCC
>DAIODV010000203.1:0-7018 GCA_036746615.1 Mycobacterium sp. | reverse complement strand
CCGAAGCGGCTGGGGCTGATCCTGCTCGGCTGTGCCGGAACAACTCTCGGCGCGGCCATGGCGCTGTGGTTCAGCGTCGAAGCCTTCGGCGGCAGCACGACGTTCGTCAGCGTCACTGTCGTCACGATGGTCGGCGGAACCCTCGCCTCGGCCGCCCCCACCCCCGGCGGCGTCGGCGCCGTCGAAGCCGCACTCATCGGTGGGCTCGCCGCATTCGGTGTACCCGCGGCCGTCGGTGTGCCGTCGGTGCTGCTCTATCGCGTGCTGACCTGCTGGATACCGGTGTTCGTCGGCTGGCCGGTGATGCGCTGGCTGACCGACAAGGACATGATCTAGCGGCGCTTGACCAGTGCTGCTGGCGGGTGAAGTGTGAAGGCTATCGCCGAACGTAAGCAACCGCTGCGTGATTAGGAGGGCCATGAGTTCGGAACATGTCACAGAGCAGGTGCCGCTGGCTGACATCCAAGAGGGCGACACCATCCAAGATCCGGAGTCCGATCAATGGTTCACCGTCACCCGAACAGCTGACGGCACAACGAATGTCACCGAGAAACACGCAGACGGCGACACCATCGTCATCGAGGGGTATCGCGTCTACTACGGCGACGAACGACAAGGCGAGCACGTCGATTCGCGGTGTGTCATCGATTCCCGATCCACTAAAGGCCTGATCACTCGCCAAGTGCGGGAGTAATCCGTATCCGGCGAGACACGAGCCGGTGGCTGACTTACTTACCAGGACATGATCTAGATTGATTTCGATCCTGATCGAAGGAGAGAGCCGCCAATGAGGAGCCTCGACGAGATCCGCGCCGCCCTCGAGGGGTGCTACGCCTCGATCGAAGCCCTGTGCGGCGATCTCAGCGAGGCCGACTGGCAGGCTCAATCACTCTGCCCAGACTGGACGGTCCGCGACGTCGTCAATCACGTCACCAGCATCGAGGCGGTCATGGCCGGCTGGCTGCCCGAGGATGATCGGACCCCGCCGCCGTTCGAGCGAGCGGCCGAGTTCCTGGGCGAGGCCGCTGTCGACACCGCCTCCTACGTCGAAAAGGTCCATGCGATCTACGACCGTCGTCGTGGTGATCTGGCCGCGCTGTCGCCCGAGGATTTGGAGCGCCCGTCGTGGACGCCCGTCGGCGCCGGCACCTACGGGCGATTTCTGGCGATCCGGGTCTTCGACTTCTGGGTGCACGAGCGCGACATCACGACCCCGCTCGGCCGGGCCACCGACGACACCGGCGTCGCGGCCGAGATCGCGCTGGCCGAGGTCGAAGGCTCGATCGGATACATCGCCGGCAAGAAGGTTGGCCTGCCGGACGGCAAGAGCATCGCCTTCTGCCTCACCGGACCGCTCGTTCGCGAAATCGACGTCGCCGTCGATGGCCGAGCCAAGCAGGTCGACCACCTGGAAAACCCGGACGCGACGCTCACGACCGATTCCACGACCTTCATCCAACTCGCCTGCGGGCGCATCGATCCCCAGATCCCGATCGACTCCGGCGCAGTCACCTGGCAGGGCGACGCCGAACTCGGCGAGCGCGCCGCCCGCAACCTCAGGTTCACGATGTGACGCCTCGCCCCGTCGCTGTCGACTTCCACTTCGACGTCATGTGTCCATACGCATATCAGACGTCGCGGTGGATCCGCGAGGTGCGCGATCTGACCGGCCTCACGGTCAATTGGCGCTTCTTTTCCCTCGAGGAAATCAACCGCGAGGACGGTAAGAAGCATCCGTGGGAGCGGGAGTGGTCCTACGGCTGGTCGATGATGCGTATCGGGGCGCTGCTGCGCCGTCGCTCGATGGCCGACCTTGACGCCTGGTACGAACGGGCCGGGCGCGCACTGCATGTCGAGGGTCACAAGCCGCACGAGCGGGAAGTTGCCCGGCACCTACTCGACGAAATCGGCTTGGATCCGGCCTTTGTCGACCAGGCGATCGCTGACGCGACAACAAGTGATGAGGTGATGGCCGATCACCAGCGGGTGGTCGACGCGGCGGGTTATGGGGTGCCGACGATGTTTTTTCCCGACGGGCAATGCCTTTTCGGCCCGGTGCTCATCGACCCGCCCACCGGCGAGGCGGCGCTACGACTGTGGGATGCCGTCGTCGCCTGGACAGAGTTTCCCCACCTATACGAACTGCAACGGCCGAAGACACCTGCCGACCAGCAGCAGATCGTGGAGACGTTTCGTCCTTACCTGGAGGCGCGGGACTGGGTGTCGATCGACCGGGGCAAAGTCATCGCCTTCGATGACGGCCGAACGTCATAGTTGCCACCGGATTTGAGCTCGATTCTCCGCCGCACCGAATTGACGGCCTCGCGCAGCGCCACCACGAAATCGTCGGACTGCAACATGCTGCACGTGTGGCCGGCATCGACCGTAACGATGTCCGCGTCGGGTATCTGATCTGCCAGCCAGAACTGCTGTCGTGGCGGAATCGCCATGTCGCGCAGCGGAATCAGCACCGACGTCGGCACGTCGATCTGACCGACCCATGAGGTCGAGTCGAACCGCGTAGTCTCGGCGATCGCGCGCACGATTCCGCCGGGGCTCGTGCTTCGCAGCTGCCCCAACACCCATTGCAAGTCATTGCGGACGAGGCTTTCGGCGTCGGCCGCCACAGGCCGCGGCAGCCCAGGACGCGGACTGAACACCTCAATCAACGCCGCCAAGACGCTGGCGCCCACCCGCTCCCAGGAAACACCGTTCCACCACCCGGTGGGCGCCGCGCCCAACACCAGCCCATCGATCCGGTGCGGGTGCCGACGCCAAACAAGCTGGGCCACAGCGGAACCCATCGAATAACCGACCGGGACGAACGTCTCTACGCCCAGCGCATCGGCAAGCGCCACGACGTCGTCGGCGCAGTCCTCGAGCAGGAACCGCGGCGAGGAAATGCCCTGACCGTGCCAACGCTGATCGAACACCACCACGCGGCCAAACCCGCGCATCATCTTTAGAACCGGATACCACATCATCAGCCCGGTACAGGCGAGCCCATGCAGCAGCATGAACGTCGGTGCGCCGTCGGCGGGCCCGGAGTCGACCACATAAGTGCAACCGCGGCCCGGCAACTCCACGGTGCGGCCGGTGGGCACCTGACCGACCCGAGCAAACCCGGGCAGCCGAGGCGGTTGCCACTGAAAGCCGAGCAGGCGGCGAGAGCCGACCATACCGCCATTACAGCACAGCAACCTCGATTGCGCGGTCAGTCCACTGGACGGGAGCCGGCCGCCACCTGGTCCGCGTACTCGTCGTAGTACGGCACGTAGCCCTCGTCGCGACTTTCCAGCACGTATAGGGGGTCGGAGACGTCGGATCCGTAGCCCTCGTCGCGCAGATCGCCCTTCTTGCTCTTGAACGTCGAGGTCTGCTCCAGCGAGTCGACCACCCGCACAAACAGCGGGCGAGCGTAGCTCGGCAGGCCCTCGGACACCGTGTTAGCCAACGACACACCGTCGAACTGTTTGCCTTCGTGCAGCACCACGGCGGCCATCCCGGCGCGTCCCTCAGTGCCGGGAACCTCGACGCCGAACACCGTGGCGGCTTCGATGTTCGGGTCAGCTAACACGGCGGCCTCGACGTCGGTCGTGGCGACGTTTTCACCCTTCCACCGGAAGGTGTCACCGAGCCGGTCGACGAACGCGGCGTGACGCCAACCCTGCGGTCGCATCAGGTCTCCGGTGTTGAACCACACGTCGCCCTCGCGGAAAGCGTTGCGCACCAACTTTTTTTCGCTAGCCTCGGCATCGGTGTAGCCCTCGAACGGCTGGACGGTGGTGACCTTGCTCAACAATAGTCCCGGTTTGCCACCGCGAACCTTGCGAACCCGGCCGCGCGAATCACGAACTGGCTCACCGGTTTCGGTGTCGTACTCGACGAAGGCCACCGGCGTCGGGCACATCCCGGCGGTCCTGGGAATGTTGAACACGTTGACGAACCCGGTGTTGCCCTCGCTGGCTCCGTAGAACTCGAAGACCCGTGGAATATTGAACCGGGTGATGAACTCGTCCCAGATGTCGGCGCGTAGCCCGTTTCCGGCGATCACGCGCACCTTGTGTTTGCGGTCGGTGTCCTTCTCCGGTTGGTTGAGCAGGTAGCGGCAGATCTCACCGATGTAGACAAACGCCGTCGCGTCATACCGGATCACTTCATCCCAAAACCGCGACGCCGAAAACGACTGCCCCAACGCCAAAGTGGCACCGGCGCCGACTACCGCCGACAACGCCACCGTCAACGCGTTGTTGTGATACAGCGGAAGACAGCAGTACAACGTGTCGCTGCTCTTCAACCGCATGCCGAACGCGCCGGACCCACCGAGTGCCCACAGCCACCGAAAATGCGTCATCACACTGGCTTTGGGCGCGCCGGTGGTTCCGGAGGTGAAAATGTAGAAGGCGCTGTCCTTGGCCCGCACCGACGACGTCGCTACCGGATTGTCGGTGGGCGCGTCGGCGGCCAGCCGATCCAGTTCATCGGCGGAAATCATGTCTGCGACCTGCGCCCCGGATTCCTTGACGGCAGTGAGTAACTCGTCGCTGCCGATCAACACCTTGGCGTTCAGCAGGCCCAGGCTGTGGGCGAGCACCTGGTCGCGCTGGTGGTAGTTCAGCATGCCGGCGATCGCGCCCAGTTTCACCGCTGCGAGCATCAACAGCACCATCCGCGGCGAGTTCTTCAGCATGATGCCCACGACATCGCCGCGGCCTACGCCGCGCTCGGCAAGCACCGCCGCGTAGCGGTTGGCCGTCTCGTTGGCCTGGCGATAGGTCCAGCTTTCGTCGTCGAACCGGATGAACACCTGATCGCCGTGGCGGGCCGCGCGGTTCTGGAAGACCTTGCCGATCGAGGTCTTGACCGATCGATGGGCTATGAAGCCGGTCAGCGCGCCGCGCAAGATGATGGGCGCATCCTTGATCAGACCGGGTAGCCCGGCGGCGATATCGGTCAACCCAACGGTGTCGTCAGCCATGACTACACATCGCGCGCACGATCAGAATCGGCGGAGTGCCGGTACACCAGCCCCGCCCCGCGTTCCAGCACCGGCGCGAGTAACACCGACGCGAGTTCACCGGGCAACGTCCAGCGCGGCTGAACCTTGCGCGGCCGTTCAATGATCGCCTTCGCGACGACGTCTGCGGCCTCGTCTGGCTGCATGCCGGGAATCCTGCGCAGGCTGGGAGTGGGCTCGCTCATTCGGGTGTGGATCAAGCCCATGTACACCGACGTGACGTCGACGCCGTCGGCGTGAAGCTCGGGTGCGACGCTGCGCAACCACATGTCGAATGCGCCCTTGGATGCCAGATATGTTCCCCACCGCGGGGTTGGCAGCATGCGGACACCGATGCTGGAAATGTTCACGATGTGACCCGACCCCCGCTCCCGCATCGCCGGAAGTAGCCCCAGCAGCAGCCGGATCGGCCCGAGGTAGTTTGTCTCGATCGTGCGCTCAAAGTCCTGCGGCCGGTCGTATTGCAGCTCCAGCGATCGGCGAATTGACTTGGCGGCGTTACTCACAACGATGTCCATCGGCCCGTGCTTCGCGGTCACCCGGTCGGTTAGCGCGGTGGTGCCCGCTTCATCGGTGAGATCGGTCGGGTAGGCGATTGCGTGCCCGCCAACGACAGCGATCGACGCGGCAAGCTCGTCCAGTTTGTCCGCGGAGCGAGCGACGAGCAAGACGGTGGCCCCGGCGGCGGCGAGTTTGCGGGCGGTGGCCTCACCGAGGCCGTAGGAAGCGCCGGTCACCAGGACGCTCTTACCGGACACCGCATTCCTGAGCCTGCCCTGATCCGACACCCGCGGCGGACTCACGAGTGCGTCAATTAGCTTGCCGGCCGACCTCATTGCACCAAGGGGTACCCGTTTCCCCGCGACGTTCCTCAGCCGATAGCCGGCGCTAAAATCGACACGTGGCGAATGCCGCAAATCCCCGCAAAGCGGTGCCGCCGGCCCCGTCCGCTGAGTCACTCGCGCCGGTCGTCAAGGCTTTGGCGCCGTTGCGCGGCGTTATCCAGCCGAAGGTGTACGGCATCGAAAATGTGCCCAAAGGCGGCGCGCTGCTGGTGGGCAACCACACGTTGTACGGGGTGTTCGACGTGTTGTTGTGGATGGCGGAGTTGATTGAGCGGGGAATCATGGTTCGCGGCCTCGGAGAGCACGTCCTCTTCCGGGTGCCTGGTAGCGGCGAAATCTTGAAAAAGTTCGGCATCGTCCCGGGAACCCGACCCAACATGCGTGAACTTATGCGCCGCGGCGACTTGATCTTGGTCTTTCCGGGTGGTGCTCGCGAGGTAGCCAAACGCAAAGGCGAACGCTACCAATTGATCTGGAAGAACCGTCTCGGATTCGCGAAGATGGCGATCGAAGGCCGCTACCCCATTATCCCGTTTGCCTCGTTGGGCATTGAAGACGCGTTGGACATCGTCCTCGACAACGAGAATCCGCTCATGGCTCCGCTGCGCAAACTTTGCGAGAAGCTGCTCAACGTTGAACCGCTGCCGATCGTGCGGGGCATCGGACTGACACCCGTACCCCGACCCGAGCGGCTGTACTTCTGGTTCGGTGAACCGATCTCCACGCTCGAATACGACGGTGTCGCCGACGAAGACAACGCACGGGAGCTGAGGACCCACACGGCCGCTGCGATCGAGGGTGGGCTCAACTTTCTGTTCGACGAACGCGAGAATGACCCCGAGCGGTCGCTGCTCAAACGCCTTAACCCCTTGAGTTCTGACGAGAACTAGCCCGCGGCGTGGCCGGCCCGCGCAGCTGCGCGTCGTGAGGCTTCTGTGTGCTCGGCGGCGCTGACGACCACCGCGTCAGACCCGGGGTACACCGTCGCCTCGTGCCCGGTCACAAGCCAACGCACCACATAGGGCGGAGAGCCATCTTCGGAGCGGACCTCGATGATCTCAGCATGCTGATCATGCCGTTCGGTGGTCGTGCCCTTCACCACGAGGTAGTCGCCGACATGCGCCTTCATCGCCCGCTCCATTCTCGTCCTGCTGAG
>DAIODV010000202.1:2449-7125 GCA_036746615.1 Mycobacterium sp. | reverse complement strand
CCCAACCGGGTCGGTCCGCGAGGGTATCTGCAGAGCCTGGCCGACGGCATCAAGCTGGCGCTCAAGGAGCCTCTGACTCCCTTCGGCGTCGAGAAGCCGATTTTCCTGCTGGCACCGGCTATTTCGACGATTCCCGCGATCACCGCCTTCGCCTTCATCCCCTTCGGGCCGCAGGTGTCGGTCTTCGGCCATCGGACCGCGCTGCAGGTCACCGATCTGCCGGTCGCGGTGCTGTTCATCCTGGCGCTCTCGTCGATCGGGGTCTACGGCATCGTGCTGGCCGGGTGGGCATCCGGCTCCACCTATCCGCTGCTGGGCGGGGTGCGCTCCACCGCGCAGGTGATCTCCTACGAGGTCGCGATGGGGTTGTCGTTCGCGACGGTGTTCCTGTTCGCCGGGACGATGTCGACGTCGCATATCGTGTCGGCCCAGGACCGGGTCTGGTACATCTTCCTGCTGCTGCCGTCGTTCGCGGTGTACCTGGTGTCGATGGTCGGTGAGACCAACCGGGCGCCATTCGACTTGCCCGAGGCCGAGGGCGAGCTCGTCGCTGGATTCCACACCGAGTACTCGTCTTTGAGCTTCGCGATGTTCTACCTGGCCGAGTACATCAACATGACCACGGTCTCGGCGTTGGCCGCCACGCTGTTTCTCGGCGGCTGGCACGCGCCGTGGCCGCTGAACATGTGGGCCGGCGCCAACAGCGGCTGGTGGCCGGTGTTGTGGTTCACCGCCAAGGTATGGCTGTTCCTCTTCGCCTACTTTTGGCTGCGGGCCACGCTGCCGCGGCTGCGCTACGACCAGTTCATGGCGCTGGGCTGGAAGATCCTCATCCCGGTGTCGCTGGTCTGGGCGCTGATCGCCGCCGCGATCCGCACGCTGCGCAACGAAGGGTATTCGCACTGGACGCCGGCGCTGGTGATCGCCAGCCTCGTCGTCACTGCCGTACTGCTGGCGCTGCTGCGAAAACCGTTCGGCAGCAAGCGTAGCCAGAAGAAACGTCACGAACCGCCGGTGGAGGCACAGCACTTCGAGCCGGCGTTCCCCACGCCGCCACTGCCGGGCCAGCCGCTGGTACCGGCGACCAAGGAGGCTGCCAATGGCTAAATTCCTCAGTTCCCTAGCCGGATTCGGCGTCACCTTCGGGACGATGTTCAAAAGGCCTGTCACCGAGGAATATCCGGAGAAACCCGGCCCGGTGGCGCCGCGGTATCACGGCCGCCACCAGCTCAACCGGTACGAGGACGGTTTGGAGAAGTGCATCGGCTGTGAGCTGTGCGCCTGGGCGTGCCCGGCAGACGCCATCTACGTCGAGGGCGCCGACAATACCGACGAGCAGCGGTTCTCGCCCGGCGAACGCTACGGACGCGTGTACCAGATCAACTACTTACGGTGCATCGGGTGCGGGCTGTGCGTCGAGGCCTGCCCGACCCGCGCGTTGACGATGACCAACGACTACGAAATGGCCGATGACAATCGCGCCGACCTGATCTACGAAAAGGACCGGCTGCTGGCACCGCTGCAGCCTGGGATGACCCCGGCACCGCACCCGAGAGCCGAAGGTGCGACGGACGCCGACTACTACCGCGGCAACGTGACGTCAGAAGGCTTGCGCGACAAGCAGAATTCGGATGTCACGCCATGACGACTCTGCTCGCAGCCGACATCATCACCCACACCTCCACCGGCGAGGCGGTGACGTTCTTCCTGCTGGGCACGCTGGCGCTGATCGGGGCGGTTGGCGTGGTGCTGGCGGCCAACGCGGTCTACTCCGCGATGTTTTTGGCGATGACGATGATCATCCTCGCGGTGTTCTACATGATCCAGGACGCGTTATTCCTCGGTGTGGTCCAAATCGTGGTCTACACCGGCGCGGTGATGATGCTGTTCTTGTTCGTGCTGATGCTGATTGGCGTTGACTCCGCCGAGTCGCTGGTCGAGACTCTGCGCGGACAGCGAGTTGCCGCGGTGGTGGCCGGAATCGGATTCGGCATCGTGCTGATCGCGGGCATCGGCCGCGTCACCACGGGCGGTTTCGTCGGATTGACCAAAGCCAATGCCGGCGGCAACGTGCAAGGTCTGGCGGCGCTGATCTTCTCCCGCTACCTGTGGGCGTTCGAGCTGACCAGCGCACTGCTGATCACCGCCGCCGTCGGCGCGATGATCCTGGCGCACCGCGAGCGCTTCGAGCGCCGAAAGACCCAGCGGGAGCTGTCGATCGAACGGTTCCAGGCCGGCGGCCACCCCACACCACTGCCCGGCCCGGGTGTGTATGCCCGACACAACGCGGTCGACATGGCCGCACGGCTTCCGGACGGCTCCTACTCCCGGTTGTCGGTGCCCCAAGTATTGGAACAGAGAACAGCCGAAGAGCTCGAGTCGCACGCGCGCGGCGGCGCTAAAGGTTCCAACGGAAACGGTGTGTGATGAATCCGCAGAATTACCTGTATCTTTCGGCGCTGCTGTTCACCATCGGGGCGGCCGGTGTGTTGTTGCGCCGCAACGCCATCGTGATGTTCATGTGCGTGGAGCTGATGCTCAACGCGGTCAACTTGGCATTCGTCACGTTCGCCCGGATGCATGGGCAACTCGACGGCCAGATGGTCGCGTTTTTCACGATGGTCGTCGCCGCCTGCGAAGTCGTGGTGGGCCTGGCGATCATCATGACCATTTTCCGTGCCCGCAGATCGGCTTCGGTCGACGACGCCAACCTGCTCAAGGGCTGAATCGATGACACATTTCAGTTGGCTGGTCGTAGCCCTTCCTGCGGCCGGCGCCGCGATACTGCTGCTCGGCGGCAGGCGCACGGACCCGTGGGGTCACCTGCTCGGCTGCGCGACCGCGCTGGCATCGTTCGGCATCGGCCTGACACTGCTCGTCGACATGCTCGGTCGGCACGGCGACGCCAGGACCATCAGCCAGAACCTGTTCAGCTGGGTCCCCGTCGGCGGTCTACACGTCGACTTCGGATTGCAGATCGACCAATTGTCGATCTGCTTCGTGCTGCTGATCACCGGCGTCGGGTCGCTGATCCACATCTACTCGGTCGGCTACATGGCCGAAGACCCCGACCGCCGCAGGTTTTTCGCCTACCTGAACCTCTTCCTCGCGGCGATGCTGTTGCTGGTGGTGGCCGACAACTATCTGGTCCTATACACCGGTTGGGAAGGCGTGGGCCTGGCGTCCTACCTGCTGATCGGTTTCTGGTATCACAAGCCGACCGCGGCGACCGCGGCCAAGAAGGCATTCGTGATGAACCGGGTCGGGGATGCCGGACTGGCGTTAGCGATCTTCGTGATCTTCGCCAACTTCGGAACGCTGTCGTACGCACCAGTTTTCGGCCAAGCGCCAGGGGCCAGCCGCGCTGCGCTGACCGCGATCGGATTGCTGCTGCTGTCGGGAGCTTGCGCCAAATCCGCGCAGGTTCCGCTGCAGGCCTGGCTCGGTGACGCGATGGAGGGCCCCACCCCGGTGTCGGCGCTGATCCACGCCGCCACCATGGTGACCGCCGGGGTGTATCTGATCGTGCGCTCCAACCCGCTCTACAGTCTGGCGCCGGACGCGCGGCTCGGGGTCATCATCGTCGGCACGGTGACGTTGCTGTTCGGTGCGATCATCGGTTGCGCCAAGGACGACATCAAACGGGCGCTGGCCGCATCCACCATGAGCCAGATCGGCTACATGGTGCTGGCCGCAGGCTTGGGCCCGGCCGGCTACGCGTTCGCGATCATGCACCTGCTCACCCACGGATTCTTCAAAGCCGGTCTGTTCCTCGGCTCCGGCGCGGTGATCCACGCGATGGACGAGGAGCAAGACATGCGCCGCTACGGCGCACTGCGTGCTGCGCTGCCGATCACTTTTGTGACGTTCGGGCTGGGCTATCTGGCGATCATCGGATTGCCGCCGTTCGCCGGCTTCTTCTCCAAGGACGCCATCATCGAAGCTGCGCTGGCATCGGGCGGAGTCCGCGGCTACGTGTTGGGCGGGGCCGCACTGCTGGGCGCCGGGATCACCGCGTTCTACATGACGCGGGTGATGCTGATGACGTTCTTCGGCGAAAAGCGTTGGGCCGCAGACACGCATCCACATGAAGCGCCTGCGGTGATGACCTGGCCGATGATCCTGCTCGCGGTCGGATCGGTATTCTCCGGCGGCCTGCTGGCCATCGGCGGGACGCTGCGGCACTGGCTGGAACCGGTCGTCACCTTCGAAGAAAGCTCGCCCGTCTTGCCGACGTGGGCGTTCACCATCGTCACCGTCGGCGTCGTCGTGGTCGGAATCGGCGTGGCCATCCTGCTCTATGGCCTTCGCAAGGTGCCCGACACTGCCCCCGACGAAGTATCGGTGCTCACGGTCGCCGCGCGCCGCGATCTCTACGGCGACGCCTTCAACGAGGAGGTGTTCATGCGACCCAGTGGGCAATTGACCCACGCGCTGGTCGAATTCGACGACCAAGGTGTGGACGGCTCGGTCAACGCGCTTGCCGCGCTGGTGAGCCGGACCTCCGATCGGCTGCGCGGATTGCAGACCGGGTTCGCCCGCAACTACGCGTTGTCGATGTTCGTCGGCGCGGCGCTGGTCGCCGCAGCGATTCTGGCGGTGCGGCTGTGGTGACGTTCCCGTGGCTTTCCGTGCTGTGGCTGGTGCCGTTGGCCGGTTCGATCGCCGTCATTCTG
>DAIODV010000202.1:0-2439 GCA_036746615.1 Mycobacterium sp. | reverse complement strand
CGGATGGCGCCAGTTCGCGAAATGGGTCGGTCTGACCCTGTCGGTGGCCGTGCTGGTGATCTCGATCCTGATCGCGGTCGAGTTCAAAACCGGCGGCCCGACCTACCAATTCGTCGAAACCCACCGCTGGATACCGGCATTCGGCGCCGGCTACACGCTCGGCGTCGACGGCATCGCGCTGGTGCTAGTCCTGCTGACCACGATCCTGGTTCCGCTGCTGCTGGTGGCCGGCTGGAATGATGGTGGAGAGCGCCCACGCGGCACCCAGGCCTACGTCGCGCTGACGCTGACCATCGAGTCGATGGTGCTGATCTCGGTGGTCTCGCTGGACGTCTTGCTGTTCTACGTGTTCTTCGAGGCGATGCTCGTCCCGATGTATTTCCTCATCGGCGGCTTCGGCAGCGGTGCGCAGCGGTCCCGCGCCGCGGTGAAGTTCTTGCTGTACAACCTGTTCGGCGGCCTGATCATGCTGGCCGCGGTGATAGGGCTGTACGTGGTGACCACCGAGCATGGCCCGGGGACATTCGATTTCCGCCAGATCGTCGCGGCTGTCTCGTCGGGTTCGCTGGGCGCCTCCTCAGCGGTGATGAAAGCGCTGTTCTTGGGATTCATGTTCGCGTTCGCGATCAAGGCGCCGCTGTGGCCATTCCACCGGTGGCTACCCGACGCCGCGGTCGAGTCGACACCGGCAACGGCGGTACTGATCACCGCGGTCATGGACAAGGTCGGCACATTCGGCATGCTGCGTTATTGCTTGCAGTTGTTCCCTGACGCCTCAACGTATTTCCGGCCCGCGATCGTCGTCCTGGCTGTCATCGGCGTCATCTACGGCGCGATCGTGGCGATCGGGCAGACCGACATCATGCGGTTGATCGCCTACACATCGATCTCGCACTTCGGTTTCATCATCCTGGGCATCTTCGTGATGACCAGCCAGGGCCAGAGCGGATCGACGCTGTACATGCTCAACCACGGCATCTCCACCGCCGCGGTGTTTTTGATCGCCGGATTCCTGATCTCGCGCGGCGGTACCCGGTCGATCGCCGCGTACGGCGGTGTGCAGAAGGTGGCGCCCGTGCTCGCCGGCACCTTCCTGGTCGCGGGCCTGGCCACGCTGTCGCTACCGGGGTTGGCGCCGTTCATCAGCGAATTCCTGGTGCTGATCGGCGCATACAGCCGCTACTGGCTGGCGGCAGCGTTCGGGGTCACCGCGCTGGTGCTGTCGTCGATTTACATTCTCTGGCTTTACCAACGGGTGATGAACGGCCCAGTCAACGAAGGCAACGAACGAATCCGCGACCTGGTGCCGCGCGAAATCGTCGTTGTCGCACCACTCATCGCGCTGCTTCTGGTGCTCGGGGTATACCCGAAGCCGGTACTGGACATCATCAACCCCGCGGTGGGCAACACCATGACCACCATCGGCCAGCACGACCCCCTACCGATCGTCCGGCCAGGTGTCGCGCACGTACCAGGAACGGCGGAAGGACCACGCCGATGACTATGCCTGCACCCAGCGTCGAATATGGGCTGCTGTCACCGATTCTCATCGTCTTCGGTGTTGCCGTGGTCGGCGTACTCGTGGAAGCATTCCTGCCCCGACGAGCCCGCTACGGCGCCCAAGTCATCCTCGCGATCGGCGGGTTGATCGCCGCCTTCGTCGCAGTCGTCGTCGTCGGCAGAGCGGTGCCGCGCACCGGCCGCACCGCAGTGCTGCAGTCGCTGGCCATCGATGACCCCACTCTGGTGTTGCAGGGTGCCATCCTGCTGGTCGGCGTGTTGGCGGTGATCTTCATCGCCGAACGACGTGACGGCGTGGACGCCGCCACCGGCCCGGGCGCTGCGACCGCGACCGCGCACATCGCGAGCGGGCTGGATTCATTTACCCCGCAAGCCTCCGCCGTTCCCGACAGCGCCGCCGAGCATCAGGCGATCCGCGCCGGGGTGAGGCAGACCGAACTCTTCCCACTGACCATCCTTGCCGTCGGCGGAATGCTTGTATTCCCTGCCGCCAACGACCTGCTGACGATGTTTGTTGCGCTGGAAGTCTTATCGTTGCCGCTGTACTTGTTGTGCGGGCTGGCCCGTCACCGCCGCTTGCTGTCCCAGGAAGCCGCGGTGAAATACTTTCTGCTGGGCGCGTTCTCGTCGGCGTTCTTCCTCTACGGCGCGGCATTTCTGTACGGCGCGACCGGCACGCTTTCACTGCCCGGCATCAGCCATGCGCTGACCGGGCACACCACCAACGACTCGATGGCATTGACCGGCGTCGCGTTGTTGGCAGTCGGCTTGTTGTTCAAAGTCGGCGCGGTGCCGTTCCATTCATGGATTCCCGACGTGTACCAGGGTGCGCCGACGCCGATTACCGGGTTCATGGCAGCGGCCACCAAGGTCGCGGCATTTGGCGCGCTGCTGCGCGTGGTGTACGTGGCCCTGCCG
>DAIODV010000201.1:2041-7127 GCA_036746615.1 Mycobacterium sp. | reverse complement strand
GAACGTGATCACCGCCTGGCGATCATCAACGCCTTTGGTCACCGACTTCACTCGTTCGAATCCGGCTCTACTGGCGATCAAGTAGCGCTTGTCGCGACCGCTGCACGCGTCGACCTCGGCTTTGAGGTCTTCCCACGTGATCGGAGTGCCGTTGCTCCACACCGCTTTCGGGTTGATCGTAAGAGTGACGACTTGCGGGCTGGCGCTAGTCAGCTCGGCAGCGGTGAAGTAGTCGGTGTTGAGTTTCAGCGACCCGTCGGCTTGGGTGATGAACGCCCCGGGCAGCGTCGGCGTGACAATTGAGGCGACGTCGGCGGTGTTGCCATCAATGTTTAATACATTGAAGTTCGGCGGAAACGAGCTGATCGCAAGCCGCAGGTTGCCGCCCTCGCGCAGAGTGGCCGGGTCGCGGGGGTTGATATCGCTGGAGGTGCCGACCCGCACGGCCTGCCGCCCCACCACGTCCTTGTAGCCGTCCGCGCATCCCGCGACGACGATGCAAATCATCACGGTTGCCAGCAACGCAAGCTTGCGAATCATCCGGACGTCGCTAACCACCGCCAACCTCCGGATGCGCTCGCGGGACCACGGCCAACAGTCGCCGGGTGTACTCGTGCTGCGGGTTGGTGAACACCTGCTCGCCATCGCCCTGCTCCACAATCTTTCCCCGATACATCACGGCCACCCGGTGGGCCAGGTGCTTGACCACCGAAAGGTCATGCGACACAAACAGATAGGACAACCTGAATCGCCGCTGGAGGTCAAGCAGCAAATTGATGACGCCGGCCTGAATCGACACGTCGAGTGCCGATACCGGCTCATCGAGCGCAAGGATCTTGGGTTGCAGCGCCAACGCCCGTGCGATACCAATTCGCTGTTTCTGCCCGCCGGAGAATTCGGCGGGATATCGGCTTGCGTCGGCGTGATTCAGCCCGACGGTATCCAGCAGCTCGGCGACCCGTTCTTCGCAGCGGCGTCGGTCAAAACCGTTGGTAACCAATGGCTCAGCGATGACGTCGAACACCGGGAGTCTGGGATCCAGTGATGCCACCGGATCCTGAAACACCACCTGCAACTCGGTGCGCAGCTTACGGCGGGCAGCTGCGTCGAGCCCTGCCACGTCGGTGCCGAGAATCTCGATGGCACCGGCCTGCGGTGCGGCAAGTTCGAGTATCTGGCTCAGCGTCGTCGATTTGCCGGAACCGGATTCGCCGACGATGCCCAGAGTTCGGCCCTGTTCCAGGGTGAAGCTGACGCCATCGACCGCTCGGACCTCACCGACCCGCCTGCGCAACACGACCCCTTTGGTCAGTGGGAAAGTCTTGGCAAGGTCGGTGACTTGCAGTACCACCGAAGTACCGCTCGTGGTCGTATCGCCCGCAACCGGCTGCGTTGACACATGATAGATGTCCGCCGCGCTGCGTCCCGCGACGTCGTTGGTCCGAATGCACGCCGCCCGGTGACCGTCGCTGATCGTCACGAGATCGGGCTCCGCTGAACGGCATTCGCGGATCACCAGCGGGCAGCGCGGCGCAAACTGACAGGCATCGGGTAGCGACGTCATCGTCGGTGGGGCGCCCGGAATCGGAACCAGCCGGGTGCCCTGTCGGGAGTCCAGTCGCGGCACCGACCCCAGCAGCCCGACCGTATAGGGCATCCGGCGGTCACGGTAAAGCTCTTGAACTGTTGCGATCTCGACCGGACGTCCCGCGTACATGACCAGCGCCCGATCGGCGAACTCCGACACCACGCCCAGGTCGTGGGTGATGATCAGCACCCCGGCGCCAGTGACGTCGCGCGCCGTTCGCAATACGTCGAGGATCTGCGCCTGCACAGTGACATCGAGCGCGGTGGTGGGTTCGTCGCAGATCAGCAGGTCGGGATCGTTGGCGATCGCAATGGCGATTACCACTCGTTGACGCTCACCGCCGGACAGCTCGTGCGGAAAAGCCCTCGCTCGGGTTTCCGGCGCCACGATGCCGACCAGCTCGAGCAACTCGATGGCGCGCTTGCAGGCACCTGCTCGACTGATCTCGCGGTTATGGACCTTGATCGCTTCGGCAATCTGATCGCCGATGGTGTAGACCGGCGTCAACGCCGACATCGGGTCTTGAAAGACGGTGCCGATCGACTTGCCCCGAATCCGTGACATCGCCTGGTCGGACAGCCCGAGTAGCTCGTCGCCGTGTAGTCGCACGGATCCGGAGACCTCGGTGTGTTCGGGTAGCAATCCGGCGACGGCCATCGCGGCGGTCGTTTTGCCCGAACCGGATTCGCCGACGATCGCTACCACTTCGCCGGGGTCGATGTGGTAACTCGTGCCGCGCACCGCTGACACGCACGCGTCACCGGTTTCGAAGGTGACGTTGAGATCCGTCACCTCGAGTAAGGCCGTCACTTTTGGCGCCGCTTCCTGCCGCGCGACGCTCGGCTGCTCGGATCCAGTGCGTCGCGCAGGCCGTCGCCGGTGATGTTGGCGCACAACACAATCAGTACCAACGCTCCGGCCGGGAACAGGAATACCCAGGGGAACGTGGTGGTCGACGGAGTGCCGTCAGCGATCAGCGTGCCGAGCGAGACGTCGGGCGGTTGGATGCCGAATCCCAAGAAGCTCAGCCCGGTTTCGGCCAGCACCGCGGAGCCGACGTTGAGGGTCGCGTCGATGATGAGGATCGAGGCGACGTTCGGCAGGATGTGATGAATAATCACGCGGCGGTCCGGCACACCCATATACCGTGCGGCACGGACAAATTCACGTTCCCGCAGGCTCATCGTCAACCCGCGCACCATCCGGGAGCTGACCATCCACCCGAATATGGCCAGCAGCACGATGAGCCACAGCATGCTGCTTGACTGCTTTACACGTGGAGTGATGATGGCGATGATCAGGAAACTGGGCACCACCAGCAGGAGGTCCACCAGCCACATCAGCGCGCGGTCGCGCCAGCCGCCGAAGTAGCCGGCAATCGATCCGACGGTGGCGGCAATGCTGGTCGAGATCAGTGCCACGCAAAACCCGATCAGCATCGACTTCTGCATCCCGCGCAGCGTTCGGGCCAACAGATCTTGGCCCAGCGCGTTCGTGCCGAACCAGTGTTTAACCGACGGTGGCTGCAGCAGCGCGTGATAGTCGAGGGCGGTGTAGTTGTAGGGGAGCAGCGGTGGCAGCCCGTAGCAACCGACGAACAGCACCACCAACAATCCCAACGCCACCACAGCAGGCCGGTTGCGTATGAAGCGGCGTACGACCAGGCTGCGTCGCGACGTGAAGGTGGCTGGCTTGATGCCGACCCGCAGCGGCGTGGTGTCCGTGGGGGCTTCTTGCGTCATCAGTGCGTCGTCGCCGGGGTGGGTCATGACACCCGCACCCTGGGATCCAGCGCCGCATAGATGACGTCAGACAACAGCCCCGCGAAAAGCAGTGCGGCGCCGGTGAATAACGTGATCGTCGCGACGACGTGGGTGTCCTGACCCTGGATGGCCTGGACCACCCATTCGCCCATGCCGTGCCAGCCGAAGATCTTTTCGACGAACACCGCGCCGACGACAAGGCCGCTGACCCCGTAGGCGAACAGGGTGGCGAGCGGAATGAGCGCGGTGCGCAAGCCGTGCTTGAACAGTGCACGCCGGCGAGTCAGGCCCTTGGCTCGAGCGGTCCGAATGAAATCCTCTCCGAGCACGTCCAGCATCGCGTTGCGCTGATAGCGGCTGAAACTCGCGGCCGCGCCGAGGGCCAGCGTGAGGCTCGGCAACACGATATGCCGAGCGCGGTCGAGGAGCTGGTCCCAGATTCCGCCGGGCGGAATCGGCGAGGTTTCCCCGGTGTAGGCAAAGATCCGCACGCCGGCGATGTTGTTGACCCGCAGCGAGGCCAGGATGAGCAGCCCCGCCAGCACGAAGAACGGGATGCTCAGAACGATCAGCGACAACACGGTGATCGCGCGATCGCTCAGCCGATACTGACGAACCGCCCCCCAGGCGCCCAGGACGACGCCGGCCAGCGTGCCCACCACCGAACCGATCACTACCAGCCGAAAACTGACCCCCACCCGCGGCCAAAGCTCTTGGGTGACGGGGTGACCGGTCACCGTCGTGCCGAAGTTGCCACGGACCACGCCGGCGGCCCATTCCCCGTACCGGATCGGTATGGGCTTGTCCAAGCCCAGTTCGACGGCTTTGGCGTGGATCGCCTCCGCCGGCGGCTGGGGATGACGTTCGATGAAACTGTCCAGCGGATGAAACGCCACCGAGGCCAGCCAGAAGGCCAGGAAAGAGGCCACCACCAGCAACACGATGTAGTTGAGCAAGCGGCGCAGCAGGAAGCGGATCATTGCCGCGGACCTTGCCTGTCTCGCATGGGGCCAGGGTAAAAGATCTGATCGGGCCCGTCGCGGGCACGGGCCAAAGGCACAGCTAGGCCCGTTTCGATCGGGTTGATCGGGACCGGTGAAAGTCGGCCTGCCAATTGTTAAAATCATCGATTTGGGTCGGGACTGTGCAGCAAACGACACAGTGACACAAGGAGATTGGCGTGACGGTTACCGATGACTACTTAGCCCACAACGCCCAGTATGCAAGCTCCTTCAAGGGGCCCCTGCCGCTGCCGCCGAGCAAACATGTCGCCGTCGTGGCGTGCATGGACGCCCGGCTGGACGTCTACCGTGTGCTCGGAATCAACGAGGGCGAGGCGCACGTCATCCGCAATGCCGGTGGAGTGGTCACCGACGATGCGATCCGCTCGCTGGCCATCAGCCAGCGGTTGCTGGGAACCCGCGAAATCATCCTCATTCACCACACCGACTGCGGAATGCTCACCTTCAACGACGACGACTTCAAGCACGCCATCCAACAAGAGACCGGTGTCAAACCGCCGTGGGCGGCCGAGGCGTTCCCCGATGTTGCCGAGGATGTTCGTCAGTCGCTGCGCCGCATCGAAAACAGCCCGTTCGTCACCAAGCACGAGTCGTTGCGAGGCTTCATCTTCGACGTGGCAACGGGCAAGCTCAACGAGGTCACCCTCTAAGCGCGAGCAGACGCAAAAGTCCCCGGCCCCTCGGCGAGTCGGGGGCTTTTGTGTCTGCTCGCC
>DAIODV010000201.1:0-2031 GCA_036746615.1 Mycobacterium sp. | reverse complement strand
CCCAACTATTGACAGCTCCAGTCGACGATGGTTTGATACACGGTAATGCCCGTAAACATGGTCAATTCAACCAAGATTACCTGGAATAGAGGGTCATGACACAAGCGACTGCGACTAGCCCATCGGCGGGCCAGTACGAATTGAGCCATCTGCGCTCGCTGGAGGCCGAGGCCATCCACATCATTCGCGAGGTGGCCGCCGAGTTTGAACGCCCAGTGCTGCTGTTCTCCGGCGGCAAGGACTCGATCGTGATGCTGCATCTCGCGCTCAAGGCCTTCCGCCCGGGCCGACTGCCGTTCCCAGTGATGCATGTCGACACGGGCCACAACTTCGACGAGGTCATCCAAGCCCGCGACGAGCTGGTTGCCGAGACGGGCGTCCGGCTGATCGTTGCGTCGGTGCAAGACGACATCGACGCGGGCCGGGTTGTCGAGACCATCCCGTCGCGCAACCCGATCCAGACGGTGACGCTGCTGCGCGCGATCCGCGAGAACAAGTTCGACGCGGCATTCGGCGGCGCTCGGCGCGACGAAGAGAAGGCACGCGCCAAGGAGCGGGTGTTCAGCTTCCGCGACGAGTTTGGTCAATGGGACCCGAAGGCGCAGCGGCCCGAGTTGTGGAACCTCTACAACGGGCGACACCACAAGGGCGAGCACATCCGGGTGTTCCCGTTGTCGAACTGGACTGAATTCGACATCTGGTCCTACGTCGGCGCCGAGAAGGTCAAGTTGCCGTCGATCTATTACGCGCACCGCCGCAAGGTGTTCGAGCGCGACGGCATGCTGCTGGCGGTTGACCGTCATATGCAGCCCCGCGCCGACGAGAAGGTGTTGGAGAAGACGGTGCGATTCCGCACGGTCGGCGATGTCACCTGTACCGGCTGCGTGGAGTCGAACGCGGCCACCGTCGCGGAGGTCGTCGCCGAGACGGCGGTCTCCCGGCTGACCGAACGGGGAGCCACCAGGGCAGACGACCGGATCTCCGAGGCCGGGATGGAAGACCGCAAACGGCAGGGGTACTTCTGATGACGACATTGCTGCGTATCGCAACGGCCGGCTCCGTCGACGACGGCAAGTCCACACTGATCGGGCGGCTGCTCTATGACTCCAAGGCCGTGATGGAAGACCAGTGGGCCTCGGTAGAACGCACTTCGAAGGAACGCGGCCACGACTACACCGACCTGGCACTGGTCACCGACGGGCTGCGCGCCGAACGCGAACAAGGCATCACGATCGATGTTGCCTACCGCTACTTCGCAACTCCCAAGCGGAAATTCATCATCGCCGACACCCCGGGCCATATCCAGTACACCCGCAACATGGTGACCGGGGCGTCCACCGCCCAGCTGGCGATCGTGCTCGTCGACGCACGGCACGGCCTGCTCGAGCAGTCTCGTCGGCACACGTTCCTGGCGTCGCTGCTGGGGATCGAGCACATCGTGCTCGCGGTCAACAAGATGGACCTGATCGGTTGGGACAAGGAGGCTTTCGAGGCCATCCGCGAAGACTTCCACGCCTTCGCCACCCGCCTCGACGTGCACGACGTGCTGGCGATCCCGATGTCCGCGCTGCACGGCGACAATGTGGTGACGAAGTCGGAGCAGACGCCGTGGTACGACGGGCCGGCGCTGCTGTCGCACCTTGAAGAGGTCTTCATCGCCGGCGACCGGAACTTGGTCGACGTCCGGTTCCCGGTCCAGTACGTGATCCGGCCGCAGACCCACGACCATCAAGACCACCGCAGCTACGCGGGCACCGTGGCCAGCGGCGTGATGCGTCCGGGCGACGAAGTAGTGGTGCTTCCGACGGGCAAGCCGAGCCGGATCACCGCGATCGACGGGCCGACCGGGCCTGTGGCAGAAGCGTTTCCGCCGATGGCCGTTTCGGTGAGTCTGGCCGACGACATTGACATCTCGCGCGGGGACATGATCGCCCGGCCCACCAATCAGCCGAGGGTCGTGCAGGAATTCGATGCGACCGTGTGCTGGATGGCAGATGCCGCTGCGCTGGAAGCCGGACGTGACTACCTGAT
>DAIODV010000200.1:3393-7140 GCA_036746615.1 Mycobacterium sp. | reverse complement strand
ATCTTTCCCATTTGCCCATTTCGCCTGCTCACCGGCTGGAACTGCCCAGCCTGCGGGGGCCTTCGGATGATCCACGACGTCCTGCACGGTCACCTCGGCGCGGCGATCACCGACAACGTCTTTCTGCTGCTCGGCATCCCGATGTTGGCCGGGTGGTTTCTGTTGCGCGGCCGCTCTGGAAAATCTCTGTCACCGATCCCGGCGGTGGCGACTTTCGTCATCGCGATGGTGGCTTGGACGGTGCTGCGCAACCTGCCGGGATTCCCCTTGGTTCCGACGTTACTCACGAGTTAGCCAGCCGCCGGACCAGTAATGATCAGCTAGCGCGACTATGCTGTTTCGTCGTGGCAAGACGCGGCAAGATCGTCTGTACCCTCGGCCCAGCCACCAGCACCGACGAATCCGTCAGGGCGCTGGTTGAGGCCGGAATGGACGTCGCCCGAATGAACTTCAGCCACGGCGACTACAGCGATCACAAGGCTGCCTACGACCGAGTGCGGGCTGCCTCTGACTCCACCGGGCGCGCGGTCGGCGTGCTTGCCGACTTACAAGGGCCGAAAATCAGGCTCGGCCGTTTCGCTGACGGGCCGACCTACTGGGCTGACGGTGAAACCGTGCGGATCACGATCGCCGATTGCCCGGGCAACCACGACCGAGTTTCGACCACCTACAAGCAATTGGTTCACGACGCGGTGCCCGGCGACCGTGTTCTGGTCGACGACGGCAACGTCGGTTTGGTGGTCGAGGACATCGACGGCGACGACGTCGTGTGCACAGTCACCGAGGGCGGACCGGTCAGCAACAACAAGGGCATGTCGCTGCCCGGGATGAACGTATCGGCGCCCGCCCTGTCCGGTAAGGACGTCGAAGATCTCGAGTTCGCACTGCAATTGGGTGTCGACATGGTCGCGCTGTCGTTCGTGCGCTCGCCTGCCGATGTCGAGTTGGTCCACGAGGTGATGGATCGGGTCGGCCGCCGGGTACCCGTCATCGCCAAACTCGAGAAGCCCGAAGCCATCGACAACCTCGAAGCAGTAGTGCTGGCGTTCGATGCGGTGATGGTCGCCCGCGGCGATCTGGGAGTCGAGCTGCCGCTTGAAGAGGTTCCGCTCGTGCAGAAGCGGGCGATCCAAATGGCCAGGGAGAACGCCAAACCCGTCATCGTGGCGACCCAGATGCTCGAGTCGATGATCGAAAACTCACGGCCGACCCGGGCGGAGGCCTCCGACGTCGCCAACGCTGTGCTCGACGGTGCTGACGCGGTGATGCTGTCCGGGGAGACCGCTGTCGGCAAGCACCCGTTGGCCGCGGTCCAAACAATGGCTCGAATCATCTGCGCGGTCGAAGAGAATTCGACGGCAGCCCCGCCGCTGACCCACGTGCCGCGCACCAAGCGCGGAGTGATCAGTTACGCAGCCCGTGACATCGGCGAGCGACTCGATGCCAAGGCACTGGTCGCGTTCACCCAATCCGGAGATACCGTGCGGCGACTGGCGCGGCTGCACACGCCGTTGCCACTACTGGCATTCACTCCGCTGCCCGAAGTGCGTAGCCAGCTCGCCATGACATGGGGCACCGAGACATTCATCGTGCCGATCATCCAGACCACTGACGGCATGATCCGCCAAGTGGACAAGTCGTTGCTGGATCTCGGCCGCTACAAGCGAGGCGACCTGGTGGTGATTGTTGCCGGCGCGCCTCCGGGCACTGTCGGGTCCACCAACCTGATCCATGTGCACCGCATCGGCGAAGACGACGTTTAACCGACCCCGTCAGGGGCAACTAGGCTGACCCGGTGTCTGACTTCGACGAGCTGATGACGGTGCTCGACCTCCATTCCATGGGCGACGACGTCTTCATCGGCTCTCACCCGAGCAAGAACCCGCCTCGGACATTCGGCGGACTGATGATGGCGCAAACATTTGTCGCGGCCAGCCGCACCCTGACCCGCGACTTGCCGCCCAACGCGCTTTCGGCGCACTTCATCAACGGCGGCGACACCGCCAAAGACATCGAATTCCAGGTGGTGCGGCTGCGCGACGAGCGTCGCTTCGCCAACCGCCGCGTCGAGGTGACGCAGGACGGCACCTTGTTGGCGACGGTCATGGTCTCCTACCTGGCCGGCGGCCGCGGCCTGGAGCACAACATCGAACCGCCCGAGGTCGCCGATCCGGAGACATTGCCGTCGGTCAAAAAGCAGCTCGTCGGGTATGAGGACACCGTTCCGCTGTTCGTCAACGCCTTGCATGCAATCGAATGGCGCTACAGCAACGACCCGTCGTGGATCATGCGAGAAAAAGGGGATCGGCTCGACTACAACCGGGTCTGGGTCAAAGCCGACGGTGTAGTGCCCGACGACCCCGCGCTGCACACCGCGACAATGCTCTACTGCTCGGACACCACCGTGCTGGACTCGATCATCACCACGCATGGGCTGTCCTGGGGGTTCGACCGCATCTTCGCCGCGACCGTCAACCACTCGGTCTGGTTTCATCGCCAGGTCAGCTTCAACGACTGGGTGCTGTATTCCACATCCTCGCCCGTAGCCACGGATTCACGTGGGCTGGGGACGGGCTATTTCTTCGACCGCGCCGGCCGTCCGGTCGCCACCGTGGTGCAAGAAGGCCTGGTGAAGTATTTCCCGGGTTCGCGACCGTAGGCCGGCGATAACGGCAGGCAACAATTCGGTTGCGGCGCGCCCAATGTTGCGCAAGGAAAACCGGCCCGAAGCGTAACGTTCGAGGTGGTTGGGTAATCGAACGCTAGCGGCATACGCCCTACGTGCCGCCTAAATCTGTTGCCGAACAACCGGAGGTAGGCGTGCACGAGTCGTCGATCGACATCGCGCCCGGGGTGCGCGCAAGTGAGCGGGTTGTCGTTCACGTCAACTCCCCGGCGGCGCGCTGGGTCGGAGCATTGGCCCTGTTCAGTGCGGCTTGCTGGTTAGTGACTGCGATCGTCCGCGGCCACGACAATGCGGGCTGGCATGCCACTGGGCGGGTGGAATGGTCGTTGACGGTATTGGCCGCGGTGGCCTTGATCGCGCGGGGGATTTTCCTGGGTCGTCCGGTCACCACCGGGCACGCGACGACCGCCGTTCTGGTCCTGTTCGCCGGGATCGGCGGGCACGTGGTCGGTTTCGATCTGATCGGCGACGTGCTGATCGCTGGGTCCGGCCTGGCGCTGATGTGGCCTACCTCGGCGTGTGGGCACCCCGATGACCTGTCCAGGGTGTGGGCATTGATCAATGCCACCGGCGGTGACCCGCTGGCACCATTCGCCATGCAGACGGGCAAGTGCTACCTGTTCAGTGCGGACGGGCGGGCAGCGATCGCATACCGTACGCGAATTGGCTACGCGGTGGTGAGCGGGGACCCGGTCGGTGACGAGGCGCAATTCCCGCAACTGATCGCCGACTTCGCCAAAATGTGCCACACCCACGGGTGGCGAATCGTGGTGCTGGCTTGCAGCGAGCAGCGGCTTCATCTCTGGAGCGACCCGAAAGTACTCGGCCAATCGCTTCGTCAGATACCGATCGGCCAGGACGTTGTGGTGGACGTGGCCAGCTTCGAAATGGTCGGGCGCAAGTTCCGCAACCTCCGTCAGGCGGTCAAGCGCACGCACAACTGCGGTATCACTACCGAGATCGTCGACGAGCAGGGGCTTGACGGTCGGCTGTTGGCTGAGCTGACCGAGGTGCTGCGCGCGGCCGCCCGCGGTGCGCACACCGATCGCGGATATTGCATG
>DAIODV010000200.1:0-3383 GCA_036746615.1 Mycobacterium sp. | reverse complement strand
CGATGGCGTGCTGGAGGGCCGCTACCCAGGCACCAAGCTGATCGTCGCGAGGGACAAGTCCGGGCGGGTGCAGGGCTTCCATCGCTACGCCACCGCCGGCCACGGTAGCGACATCACCCTCGACGTGCCGTGGCGTCGTCCCGGTGCACCCAACGGGATCGACGAACGGCTCAGCGTCGACATGATCAATGCAGCCAAAGATGCTGGCGCGCAGCGGGTTTCGCTGGCATTCGCGGCCTTTCCGGAGATCTTCGACAAAAAGCAGCGGGGACGGATGCAGGGCCTGTTCTACTGGCTCATCCATCTGCTGAATCCGTTGATCGCGCTTGAGTCGCTGTATCGGTATCTGCGCAAATTCCATGCGCCGGATCAGCGGCGGTATGCACTGGTGTCGCTAAGGCAGCTGGTGCCGTTGCTCTATGTGCTGCTGTCGCTGGAATTCATGCCGCGTCGCCGTAACCTTTAGCCGCCTACGGCGTCGGGGTTGGCGTCAGCGTGACGCTCAACCGGTCTTGGACGTTTTGCCGGAATTGGTCCTCGCAATGCTGCTGCTGCACGCGATCCTGGCCGGCGTTCTGCATGCAGCTGATGTAGTCGCCTCCGCCGACCTCTTTCCAGAAAGTCATCCCCAGAGTCATCCATACCGCGAGGGCCGCCAGGCTGACGACGATTGCCAAGGCGCCCAACACTATGCCGCCGATTGCGACCCCACCGTTATTGGCTTCGCCGCGCTTGACGCGTCCGCGCGCGGCGAACCCGATGCCCACCGCGACAAGTCCCAGAATCACGCCGCCGGCTACCGACCAGAAAAAAATCAGCGCGATGATCGCGACCACCAGCGAAGCGATGCCCAGCCCATTCCTGGGCTGCATCGGGGGCGCGCCGTAGTGCGGCGACGGTGGCGGATAGCCGCCTGGGTAAGGACCGGGCTGGGGTGGATATTGAGACGGGTACGGGTTCGGGTATTGCGGTGTTCCCTCTGGGGTTTGGCGTGGGTCCGACGGCCTGTCCAGAGGTTCGGTCATGGCTCGCTTCCTCGATCGGGCGTCCTCGACAACTGTTCGCCAGAGTACCCGCCGGAACCGATGCGTAATTCGGGACAGCGAATGTCATTTGGCAGGTGATGAGTCGCCACCACCACCGTCCGATCGGCAGCAATGAGTCCTCCGCGCCCATTCAGCAGGCTCCGCAGAATGGGTTCGGCGGCAGCAGCATCGAGGTGCTCGGTCGGTTCATCGAGCAGCACGATCCGCGCCGGTGAGATGAGTGCGCGGGCGAGCAGCAGCCGCCTGCGTTGCCCGGCCGACAGCGCCTCAGCTCCGCCGGCCAACACCGCGTCCAGACCATCTGGCAGACCGGCGAGCCAGGTGTCCAATCCGACCTGGCGCAGCACAGTGCGCAGCTCGAGGTCCGAGCAATCGCCTCGCGCCACCAGTAAGTTGTCTCGGACAGTGGTCGCAAAGATATGCGCGTCCTCAGCGAAAAACCCGATGGCACAGCGGACTTCGTCTTCGCCAATGGTCTGAAGCGGCACTGCGTTGAGTGTGACTTCACCACGCACTGGCGCCAGTAGGCCTGCCAGTGTCATCAATAGCGTCGTCTTACCGGAGCCGCTGGGTCCAGTGACGGCCAGCCTGGCGCCGGGCGCCAGGTCGACGTTGTCGGCGCGCAAGTGCCTGGTTTGCAGCGGATGTGCCGGCCCGGGGGCGGAGATCGGACCGGTAACCGGGCTCGCGGGACCGGCCGGGGTCAAGTCGAGCAGACGCCGCGCCGCCAACCGTGATCGGGTCAACTGGATGGCGGCGGCGGGCAAGGACGTCGTCGCCTCGAACGCCGATAGCGGCAACAGCATCAGCACAGCCAATGTGGTGGGCGCGACCGAGCCCGCCATCCCGATACCCGCCGCCAGGGCACCCAGTACGCTGACGCCGATCGCTGCCGTAGGAAGGGCCTCCGCCAACGCGGCCGGCCGGGCAGCGGCGTCAATAGCACTGCCCCAATCACGTTGCCGGCGTCGGGATTCGGAGATGATATCGCGCAGCCTGCCAGCGACTCTCAGCTCGGGGGCATGCAGTAGTGCCAGCATCGCCGTCACGTCGCGGCCGGAATGGTGTTGGCGTGCAATAGCTTCCTGTGCATGCGCGGCCCGCGACGATAGCCACGGTGCAACGATGCCGGCGACGAGCAGACAGATTGCCAAGATCGCTGCTGCCGGTGGTGAGATGATCCCGACGACGACGGTCGCCGAAACCGCAAGCACGGCTGCGACACTGAACGGCAGTAGGGCGCGGACTAACACGTCGGCGAGCTGATCCACGTCAGCCCCGATTCGGGCGACCAGCTCGCCGCTGTGCAATCGAGTCGCGACGTCGGCTGGGCCGTGCGCCAACCGGGTGAACAGCAGCGCGCGGGCGCTACCAGCGGCCCGCAATGCGGTGTCGTGACTGGCCAGTCGTTCGCAATAGTGCAGTACGCCACGGGAAATCGCGAAGGTCCGCACCGCCACCACCGCGATCGACAGATCCACCACCGGCGGCATCTGCCATGCGCGGGTGATCAACCAGGCCGACACTCCGGCCAGTGCCAGCGCACTGCTCAGCGATAACACTCCAAGTGCGATCCCGAGCAGTAAGCGGGGGATACGCGGGCGCAGCAGCCGCACCGCGGCCGGTAGCGGATCAGACGCCAGCATCTGTGAGCTCCTGCGCACCAACCACTTCGATGACCTGATCGCCGATTCCGAGGATCTGCTCGCGGTGCCCGACGAGCACGACGGTGGTCCCGGCGCGCGCTCGTTCGACAAGGGCCTGCAGCACCCGTGCTTCGGTTACGGCATCCAGGTGCGCAGTGGGCTCGTCGAGCAGCAGTACCGGCGCCGGTGAGCCGAGTGCGCGGGCCAAGCCGAGACGTTGCCGCTGACCCAGCGAGAGTCCCATGCCGCCGCTGCCGATGACGGTCTCCATCCGATCTGGCAGCTCGGCGAGTACGTCATCGAATCCAGCAGCCGCACAGGCGCTTTCAATCACCGCGAGTGGGCCGAACAGATGCAGGTTGTCGGCGACTGTGCCGGGGATCAGCACGGGACGCTGTGGTAGCCAGGAGAGCTGCTGCCACCACACCGTCGGTTCGAGATCGGCGATGTCGATCCCGGCCACGGTGGCGCGGCCGGTGGTGGGCGCGGTGATGCCCGCGATGATCTGAAGGGCGGTGCTTTTTCCTGCGCCGTTCGCCCCGGTGAGCACTGTGATTTGGCCCGGCCGGATCACAGCACTGAGACCGTGTGGGCGCAGCCCGTCGCGCCCTGCGACGCTGAGTTCGTCGAGCACAATCACGGCGTCGCGCGCCGAAACCGTCAGGGTACCGGCGACGGCGGCGGGGGTGTC
>DAIODV010000199.1:5885-7146 GCA_036746615.1 Mycobacterium sp. | reverse complement strand
CGCTCCACCGGCGGCGGTGTGCGGCCGCCTCCGAGATCTGCAGGCTTCGTTGGGCTAGATCCAGCACCGGTGTGCCGATCGCCTGAGTGAGTCCGTTCACGATCGCCGTCGTAGCCCCGAGCGTGAGGTCGGTACCTACTCGGCCCAAACGTGACTCCAGGACTGACACCATGCGCGGCTGATGATTGAGGATGGCCGCCGCGCCTCTGGCGGCGCGTGGCGCGACGGGCAGTCGGACGACCCAGCCGGTAACCGCGGCCCCGATCGCGATCACATCCATGGCCGCCGTCGTCAGCGGCACCAAGATCGCCAAAGGGTTACCCGGGTCGGCGAATGGCGCGGTGCGGATTTCGGGTTCCGGGCCCGCGGCGGCCAGACCCGCCGCCGCGGATGCCACCACGTTGCGCACCCTGTCCAAGGTGGCGTCGCCGTCGGCGTTCTTCTCGAGTTCGATCACCAGCCGGCCCAATGAGCCCTCGACATGGGCGGCGGCCACACCGGGAACCTTGCGGACCGGTTCTTCGACCACCGCCGCGTGCTCGTGCCAGCGCGGGAACGGCAACAACGGGTCCAGGTCCAGGTGCACTCGCCGCCCGCTTTGCCAACGCACGGCCGCGGCGGCGCCATCCGTCGCGCCTTCTGACGAATTGTTCGTCCCCAAGACTCGGGCGGTCGATTGGCTGACCGAATTCATCACCGGACCGGCCAGCAGTTGCACCGTCCCCGCGGCAGTTGCCACGCCATTAATTCCGGCTTGCAACATGCCCACGGCTCCGCCGGCGATACCGCCGACAACGGCGGCTACACCCGGAACCTTCATTACGCACCCTTCAAAATGCCTACCCCGTCCATACTTGCGGCGTCTTAGCTAAGTGTCCACGGTGACGGCTGTTACCGGGGACTGGGATCACCGGGTTGGCGGCAGACCAAACGCAGAAAACAACGCCGGATCGAGAAATACGACGATTGCGGCGATGCCCGTGGCACCGGCCGTGAGGACATGTATCGAATGTGCCCGCATGACGCCGTCGGCGGCACGCCGGTACTCGGCAACCGCGGGCTGCCCGTTCGCGGCGGTGGGCAGCATCACGACATCGCCGGCCGGGGCGATCGCACGGGCAGCAAGGAAGTCCATCACGACATCGCGCCCGGTGAACCAGGCCGCCAGCGGCGGCATCTCCAGCTTGACGTCGGCCTGCAGCAATTCGGTGAGGGCCGCGCCGTCCGCCTGCACCGCGAGCACGGTGCACGACTTGACGGC
>DAIODV010000199.1:0-5875 GCA_036746615.1 Mycobacterium sp. | reverse complement strand
GGCCTGCAGCAAGGCGGGGAGGGCCGCGACGTCCGCGTTTTCGAAGGCGGCGCAGTACCGGTCGACCAGGTCGCGCAACCGGGCGTCCTCGGGTTCGGCGACATCGTCCTCGGTGGGCGCGACCTCGGCGAGATGAGCCCGCGCCCGCTGCAAGGCACTGTTGATCGCCGCCGGCGTGGATTCGAGAACCTCGGCGGTCTCAGCGGCGCTGAACTGCAGGACATCCCGAAGGATCAGCACGGCACGCTGGCGCGCCGGTAGCTCTTGCAGGGCGGTGACCACTGCCAACCGGATGCTTTCCCGTGTGGCGAATGCCGATTCGGGGGCCAGCGCATCCGGGAATGGCCCCAGCCAGTCATACCTGTCGCCGTCCCCGTCGAGGTTGACGTTCGGGTCGACTGAGGCGGCGCCGACGCCGGCCGGCAATACCCGGCGGGCACGGTTCTCCAGTGCTCGCAAGCATGCTGTTGTCGCGATCCGGTACAACCAGGTCCGCAGCGCCGCGCGCTCCTCGAACTTCTCGTACGCACGCCAACCGCGCAGATAGGTCTCCTGGACAAGGTCCTCGGCGTCGTGCACCGAGCCGAGCATGCGGTAGCAGTGCGCGATCAACTCCGCACGAAACGGGGCGGCCTGCTCCATGAAATCCTCCTGAGCCGGCACGGTCGCTCCTCGTCTGTGATGCAAATCCCTACCTCAATACAGATACATCCAGCGGCCGACATTCATCGGCCGCCCTACCGATGAATCGCGCGAGCGCGACGTATCTGAAGTAATGCGGACTCGCGCCGCGCCGACGCTGCACCCGCACTGTCGAGCAGGTCAACGAGGAGATCGACATCATGATGAAAATCGCCGACAAAACAGTTCTGGTTACCGGGGGCAACCGCGGCATCGGGCGCGCGCTAGTCGAGGAAGCCTTGAGCAGAGGGGCCCACCGCGTCTACGTCGGTACGCGCGCACCCTTTTCGCACCCGGATGACCGCGTCACGCCAATAACCCTGGACGTCACCAACGCGTCGCAGATCCGGAGAGCGGTCGATCAAGTCGAGGCTCTCGACGTCCTCATCAACAATGCCGGCCTCGCACTCTACGACGACTTGAGCGATCGTTCCGCGCTCGAACGCCACCTCGCCGTCAACCTTTTCGGCACCTACGACGTGACCCAGGCGTTGCTGCCGTTGCTGATTCGTTCCGGCGGAGTCGTCGTCAACAACCTCTCCGTGAACGCCCTTGCTCCCTTGCCGCTGATTCCGGCCTACTCGATCTCGAAGGCGGCCGCGTTCAATCTGACGCAATCGCTGCGCGCCCTTTTAGCCGGGCAGGGTGTGAGAGTCCATGCCGTCCTGACCGGCCCCGTCGACACCGACATGACCCGAAGTCTCGACATACCGAAAAGTTCCCCAGAATCCGTCGCGCAAGCCATCTTCGACGGAGTCGCAGAAGGCGTGGAGGACATCTTTCCCGACGCCATGTCGCAGTCCGTGGCTGACACCTGGAGCAGCGGCGCCGCCAAGGCGCTCGAACGCCAGTACGCGGCGCTGCTCGCCGAAGCACCGATTAGTTGAGGAGCCAGAACGTATCTCAATTAGTGCGGACATCAAAAACGTTCATACCGAAAGAGAGCACCAATCATGGCCACAGCAACCACCAACCTGGCCGGAACGACGGCGATCGTTACCGGAGCGAGCCGAGGATTTGGCCGGGGAATCGCCACCGCGCTTGTCGCAGCAGGCGCCAACGTTATCGGCGTCGCCCGCAGCCGCGAGCAGCTTGACGAGGTAGGCGACGCGTTGGGTGACGGCTTCATTGCGGTCACCGGCGACGCCGCCGATCCAGCGACAGCGAGCCGGCTCATCGGGGAGCACCGGCCCCGCACGCTGGTGCTCGGTGCCGGGGCGCCTCCGCACATCAGCCCGCTATCTGAGCAGAGCTGGCAGACCTTCAGCACGAACTGGAATGTCGATGTCGCGCAGGCGTTCCATTGGGTCCGCGAAGCGCTGCGGTCTCCGCTGGCATCGGGCAGCTCGGTGATCGTGATCTCGAGTGGCGCAGCGGTCAACGGGTCGCCCCTGAGCGGCGGCTATGCGGGAGCCAAGGCCACCGTCAGGTTCATCACCGGCTATGCCGCCGTCGAATCGCAACGGGCCGGGCTGGGAATCGATTTCGTGTCGGTTCTTCCGCAGTTGACTCCGGCCACCGACCTGGGCGCGCCCGCTGTGGCGGCCTACGCAGCGTGGGAAGGAGTCGACGTCGACACCTTCCTGAAGAACCGCGGGCCGGTGCTCACCCCGGAACAAGCCGGGAAATCCGTCGTGGAACTAGCAACCGGCGGACACCCGGACCACCTCGCATACATGCTTAGTGCCGCGGGTCTTTCACCACTGCCCTGATCGCACCGAAACTTCAACGGAGACCGCACATGCAAACACCACCGATCGTGTCGGCAGCGGAGTGGGAAACCGCGCGCCAGCAACTTCGAGTGCAGGAAAAGGAAGTGATGCGCGCCCACGACGCGCTGACGGCCCAGCGTCGCCGAATGCCTTGGCTGGCAGTGGAAAAGGAGTACGAGTTCGAAGGGCCTGAGGGCAAGGTGAACTTGCTCGGTCTCTTTCAGGGGCGACGTCAGCTGCTCGTCTATCGTGCCTTCGTCGGGCCCGACATCGAGGGCTGGCCTGATCGCGGCTGCCGTGGCTGCTCGATGATCGCCGATCACATCGGCAACCTCGCTCACCTGAACGCACGCGATACCACGTTGGTGTTCGTGTCGCGTGCGCCGCAGCCGGGCATCGAGCGGCTCAAGGCGCGGATGGGCTGGGACATCCCGTGGTACTCGATCACCGACAGCTTCGACGTGGACTTCGGCGTAAACGATTGGCACGGCACCAACGTGTTCATCCAGGACGGCGAGCGAGTGTTCCGCACGTACTTCATCAATGGCCGCGGCGACGAAGTGCTGGGAAACACCTGGAGTTTTCTGGATCTCACAGCGCTGGGCCGCCAGGAAACCTGGGAGGACTCGCCGGAGGGTTATCCGCAGAGTCCGCCTTACGAATGGTGGGACTGGCACGACGCATACGGCGAGCACGAGCCTTCGCGCTGGTTCGGCGATCCGGATCCGACTGATCCCAACGACCCGCGTCCGCCGCGCACCTGACAAGGGCACGGCAGTAGGTTTTCTTTCGAGGGTGACGCCTGAAGGGAGCCTGCATGCCGGGAGCAACCAATGACGTCTGGGAGGTGCTGTCGACTGCGCGCACGATCCGACGTTTCACCGAGGAACCCGTCGACGACGCCACGCTGACCCGGTGTCTGCAAGCGGCGATGTGGGCACCGTCCGGCGCCAATGCTCAAGCTTGGCGCTTCGTCGTGCTGCGTTCAGCCGAGCAGCGCGCGGTGGTGGCCAAGGCAGCGGCCCACGCCTTGGAGGTGATCGAGCCGGTCTACGGGATGAGCCGGCCGGCCGCGGACGACGACAGCCACCGCGCCCGCAATAACCGCGCAACCTATGAACTGCACGATCGGGCCGGCGAATTCACGTCAGTTCTTTTCGCGCAGAAGCGTTTTCCGACGGCTTCAGAGCTGCTGCTTGGCGGGTCGATCTTTCCGGCGATGCAGAATTTCTTGCTCGCAGCCCGCGCACAGGGTCTGGGCGCATGCCTGACGAGCTGGGGAGCCTATGGCGGCGAGCAACTGCTGCGCGAGGCCGTCGGCGTGCCCGACGACTGGATGATCGCCGGGCACATCGTGGTGGGCTGGCCGAAAGGCAGGCATGGGCCGGTGCGCCGCCGGCCGCTGACCGAGGTCGTCAACATCGACCGGTGGGACGACTCGGCGCGTGAGTTCGCCGGCGACCGGGAGGCAACCTGACACACGACTTAGCGCGTGTTAGACCTGTCCAGTTGCGCCTGCAACGCCGAGGCGCCAAGGCTTGGGTCCTTTGCGCGCTGTGACATCGCGTGGATGGAAACGTCGTGGCCTTCGGCGGCCTTGCGCAGTGCGCCCACGGTGGCTTGCTCGCGGGTGATATGAGTGAACGGATCGAAGTGATACCAGCGCATCGCGTTCTGGTAGGTCATCTTGTTGATCTCATCGTCGGGCACGCTGTGCCGGGTCAGTACCTCGTGCAGCTGTTCGGGGGCTCCCGGCCATAGGGAATCCGAGTGCGGGTAGTCGGCCTCCCAGCAGATGTTGTCGATGCCGATCTCATTGCGCAACGCGACCCCGACATGGTCGGAGATGAAGCACGTCAAGAAGTGCTCGCGGAAAACCTCCGATGGCAGTTTGCCTTTGAAGTCCTGCCCGGTCCACGTCGAATGCATCTCATAGGTGCGATCGGCGCGCTCCAAGAAGTAGGGGATCCAGCCAGTGCCGCCCTCAGACAGGGCGATCTTGAGGCCGGGGTACTTCTTGATCGGCGCCGACCACAACAGATCGGCGGCGGCTTGCACGATGTTCATCGGCTGCAGGGTGATCATCACGTCCATCGGAGCATCCGGGGCGGTGATGGCCAGTCGGCCCGACGAGCCGATGTGCACATTCATCACCGTGTCGGTATCCACCAGTGCCTCCCACAACGGCGTCCAGTGCTCGTCGTGAAAGCTCGGATAGCCCATGGCGGCGGGGTTTTCGCTGAACGTCAGTGCGTGCACGCCGCGCTTGGCGTTGCGGCGCACTTCCTTGGCGCAGGCCTCGGGATCCCAGATCACCGGCAGACACATCGGAATGAACCGCGCCGGATAGGCACCGCACCACTCCTCGACGTGCCAATCGTTGTAGGCCTGCAACAACGCCAAACTGAACTCGCGATCTTCGGTCACGAACAGGCGTCCCGCGAAGCCTGGGAAGGTCGGGAAGGAAACCGACCCCAGCATGCCGCCGGCGTTCATGTCCTTGATCCGTTCATCAACGTTGTAACAGCCCGGCCGGATCTCATCTAGGCCCTGCGGTTCGAGCCCGTATTCCTCTTTCGGGCGGCCGGCCACTGAGTTGAGGGCGACGTTGGGGATCACGACATCGCGGAACTGCCAGGTATCACTCCCATCGGGGTTGTGCACCAACCGCGGCGCCTCGTCCAAATACTTGCTGGGCAAGTGGTTCTTGAACATGTCCGGGGGCTCAACGATGTGGTCATCCACGCTGATCAGGATCATGTCGTCTTTGTTCATGCCTGTTCCCCTTTACGGTATGGGCGACAGCATAGCCAGAACTGTTTTGCGTTGTGAGTTCGTCGGGAAAGTAGTTGAACCGAACCGCAGTGCGACCCGTCATCCCAACGGAGGTGCGAATTGTCAAAGTTGTTGTGTTCCATAGGTCGGGCGGTCAGCCGATACGGACTGGCGCTGACGCTGGCCTGGATCGGCTTCGGCAAATACGTGAAAATGGAAGCTCGGGTTTTGATCGAGCACAGCCCGTTGATGAGTTGGGTCTACGACGTGTTCAGCATCAACACGGTTGCGCGGGGATTGGGCACGCTGGAGATCGTCGCGGCGATCCTGATCTGCCTTCGCCCGGTTTCAGCCAGGTTGTCGGCGATCGGAAGTGCGATGGCCATCGTCCTGTTCTGCGGCACACTGAGCTTTTTGTTCACCACACCGGGCGTGGTCAGCCAGTTCGCCGGACCTGTTCCGGTTCTCTCGGCGCTGCCCGGCCAATTTCTGCTGAAAGACCTTGTGCTGATCGGTGTTTCGATATGGACGCTTGGTGAGGCTTTGCAGGCGCACCGCGCGGTGTCAGTCTTTGATGCCGACCGTGATCAAGTCCGAGAGGGCTCGGGTTAGCAGCGGTCGCCGAACCCGGTGTTGCTCGTCGACCCTAAAGCCCGCGCCCTCGAACAAGCGCTGCATTTCGGCGGGCGACGGGTGATGCGCCGGCT
>DAIODV010000198.1:0-7186 GCA_036746615.1 Mycobacterium sp. | reverse complement strand
CGCGCCGCGGTGAGCACGCCGAGGCTTCGCTGATAGGAGAACGCCGGGCGGATGCGCTTGAAGACGCGCGGCACGGTTTCGACGTTGTGCGCCAACACTTCCGGTGCAGATTCGAAAACTTGGCGCAATAGGTCGGGATCGCCGTTGAAATCCGGGATCAACAGTTCGACGCCGGTGGCCGGGTTGAGGCGCTTGATCGCGCGCACGGTCTCGGCGTAAAGCCACGCGCCACCGTCGGGCAGGTCGTCGCGGGCCACCCCGGTGACGGTGGAGTACCGCAGGCTCATTGCCTGCACGCTTTCGGCCACCCGTCGTGGTTCGTCGCGGTCCAAGGGGACCGGTTTGCCGGTGTCGATCTGGCAGAAGTCACAACGACGCGTGCACACCTCACCGCCGATCAGGAAGGTGGCTTCGCGGTCTTCCCAACACTCGTAGATGTTGGGGCAGCCCGCCTCCTCGCAGACGGTGTGTAGCCCTTCGCGCCGGACCAGGCGTTTCAGCTCGGTGTACTCCGGTCCCATCCGAAGCCGCGTTTTGATCCACGGCGGCTTGCGTTCGATCGGTGTTTGCGCGTTGCGTACTTCCAGACGCAGCAGCTTCCGACCCTCGGGAGTGACGGTCACGGTGTCGATGCTACGCGGACTAGACGGCCGTCCAGCGCGTCGCACACCGCGTCGGCGACTGCTGACCGGACGTCGTCGACGCCGACGTGGCGGCCCAGTTCCGCCGATATCGACGTCACGCCGGCGTCCGTGATGCCGCACGGGACAATCCTTTCGAACGCGCCCAGGTCGCAGTCGCAGTTGAGCGCGAAGCCATGAAGTGTCGTCGCGCGCGCGACCCGTACGCCGATCGCGGCGACTTTGCGCGCGGGCTTACCACCGCCGGCCGGCAACCACACGCCGGATCGCCCCTCGACCCGGCCCACCGCCAAACCCAGCCCTGTGCAGACCTTGATCAGCGATTCCTCAAGGCGCCGAACATAATTCACCACATCGAGCGGTTCGGCGAGCCCGACGATCGGATAGCCGACGAGCTGGCCGGGGCCGTGCCAGGTGATCTTGCCGCCACGGTCGGTGTCGACGACCGGCGTGCCGTCCGTTGGGAGTTCGTCTGCGGACGTTCGACGTCCGGCGGTGTAGACCGCCGGGTGTTGCAGCAGCAGCAGCGCGTCGCTGCCGCCCGCGACCCGGGCGTCGGCCAGCTCACGTTGCAGCTCCCACGCCACCCTGTAGTCAACGGTGCCCAGCTGGCGAACGTCGATCGGTGCCGCGCTCGCGCGGATAGAACTCACATCGGCGAGGCTACTCGCCTAGGCGACCTCGGGCCTCGCGGTGGCGTAGCGCAGCGCCTCACCAACGGTGTTGTGCTGGAACTCGAAACCGGCGCCTTCGAGTACCGCCGGGATCGCCCGTTGGCCGGTCAGCAGGCCCTCGTCGGCGAACTCGCCGAGCGCGGCGCGCACCGCGAATCCCGGCATTAATAGCGGGGTGGGTCGGTTCACCGCTCGGCCCAGTGCCGTGGTGAACTCCGCGTTGGTGACCGGCGCGGGCCCGGTGAGGTTCACCGGTCCGGAGATCCGATCGTCGGAGATCGCGAACTGCAGAGCGCGTATTTCATCCTCGAGACTGATCCACGACATGTACTGGCGGCCGTTGCCCAGGCGGGCGCCAAGGCCCACCGAGAACAGCGGCCGCAACCGGCGTAGCGCGCCGCCCGAGGAGGCCAGCACCAAACCGGTGCGGGCCAGCACCACACGAGTGCCGGCCTGCTTCGCAGGCGCGGTGGCCGCTTCCCAGTCTTGACACAGTTGGGCCAGGAAACCCGTTCCCGCCGAATCGGTTTCGACGACCACCCGATCTCTGGTATCTCCGTAGAAGCCGACGGCGCTGGCATTGATCAGCACGCCGATCCCGGCCTCGGCAACCGCGGTGGACAACACTTCGGTTGGCGTGATGCGGCTATCGCGCAGGTTTTGTTTGAACGCTCCCGACCACCGTCGCTGTCCGATGTTGATACCGCACAGGTTCACTACGGCGTCGACACCGCGCAGTGCGCCGGCGTCGAACTCGCCGCTGTCTGGATCCCAGTGCAGCTCACCGGCATTCGCTGGTGTGCGGCGCACGATCCGCAGCACCCGATGGTCTGCCGTGCGCAGAGCGGTCACTAGGGCCGAGCCGATGAGCCCGGATGATCCTGCAATCGCAATGACGGCATTGGCCACGTTTACAGTCCTAGGTCGGCCTCGAACGCGCCTTCTTCGAGCCGGTGCTTGATGGTGGTCAGGAACCGTCCAGCGTCGGCGCCGTCGATCAGCCGGTGGTCGTAGGTCAGTGGGAGATAGCAGATCGAGCGCACCCCGATGGATTCGTTGCCGGTGTCGTCGACGACTACCCGTGGCCGCTTGACGATGGCACCGGTGCCCAGCATCGCGGCCTGTGGCGGCACCAGGATCGGGGTGTCCATCAGCGCGCCCTGGCTGCCGATGTTGGTGATCGTGAACGTCCCTCCGGACAACTCGTCGGGTTTGAGGTCGCCCGACCTTGCGCGGGTGGCGATATCCGCGATCGCACGCGCCAAGCCGGCCAGTGACAGGTCACCGGCGTTGTGGACGACGGGGGAGAGCAGACCCTGCTCGGTGTCCACCGCGAAGCCGAGATGCTCGGCGTCGTAGTAGGTGATCTCCTTCGTCTCTTCGTTGTAGCTGGCGTTGACGTTCGGATGTGCTTTGAGCGCATCGATGACGGCGCGCGCGATGAACGGCAAGAAGGTCAGGTTCACACCCTCGCGTTCGGCGAAGGCGCGCTTGGCTTTTTCGCGCAGCGCCACGATCCGGGTCATGTCGACCTCATGGATCTGGGTGAGCTGCGCGGTGGCTTGCAGCGACTCGCGGGTCTTCGTCGCGGTGATCTGGCGGATCCTGCTGGCCTTCTGGGTGGTTCCGCGCAGATGTGCCAGCGCCGCCGCGGGGGTAGGGACGCTCGGCTTCGCAGCCGAGGGGGCCGCAGCAGCCGGCGCCGCGGCTGCCGGCGCCGCTTTGGCCCCTTCCTTTTCGGCTGCCGTCTTCGCCGCGGCCGATAGCACATCCTGTTTGCGGATACGTCCGCCGACGCCCGTTCCGCTCACCTCGGCAAGATCAATGTTGTTCTCGGCGGCTAACTTTCGGACCAGCGGTGTCACGTAGGGAGTGCCTGCGCCGGCGGCGGTCGGCGCGCCGTCGGTTCGGGGTTGAGGTGCCGGGGCCGGCTCGGGTTTGGCCTGCGGCGTCGGTGCAGGTTCGGGCGGGGCTGGCGCTGCGGCCGGCTTTGCCTCGGGCTGGGGGGTCGGCGGGGCTTGCGGCTCGGGTGCCGGCTGGGCCGGGGCTGTGGTGGCGCCGGTGCCGATTCTGGCCAGCTCGCCGCCCACCGCGACGGTGACGTCTTCCTCGGCGGTGATGCTGATCAGCGTGCCCGCCACGGGCGAGGGGATCTCGGTGTCCACTTTGTCGGTGGACACTTCGACGAGCGGCTCGTCCACCTCCACTGGGTCGCCGACCTTCTTGAGCCAACGGGTCACCGTGCCCTCGGTGACTGATTCGCCGAGTTCGGGCATCAGCACCGGCTGCGACGAGCCGGTCGCGTCGGGTTCGCCGGCTGCCGGCGCGGGCTGCGGCTCGGCCTGCGGTTGCGGTTCTGGCGCCGGTTCCGGTTCCGGTTGCGGTTGCCGCGCTGCCTGCGGTTCAGGCGCTGCCGGCTCGGCGGTGGGTTGCTCGGCGGGTTGCACGCCGCCGCCATCGCCCGCGTCGCCGATGACAGCCAACTCGCCGCCGATCTCGACCGTGTCGTCCTCGTGGGCAACGATTTTGGTCAGCACTCCCGCCGCCGGCGACGGGATCTCGGTGTCCACCTTGTCGGTGGACACTTCCAGCAAGGGTTCGTCGAGTTCGACGGTGTCGCCTTCTTGCTTGAGCCAGCGAGTCACGGTCCCCTCAGTCACGCTCTCACCGAGTGCCGGCATCTGCACTGAGAAGGCCATCTCTGTCGACTCCTGGATCGGTCGGTGGGCGCGCGTGGACCTCTGGCTTACCACAGCGTCGTGTAGGAGGAAGCTGCACCCAAGCGGATTACCGAAACCATCCTGTCACTGCGGCGCCGCCGGCACACACCCAGGGCGGAGTCGGTCCGAGCAGATAAAGTGAACTGATATATTCGATGCGTGACAAATAGCAAGGTCCAATAATTCGGAATCAAAACCCATGATTTCGGATATCTCTGGTTTCGACGGAGTTAATACATTGGGTGTTTGAGCTGTTTTGGATTAGAAAGCCAGAAATTTGGATTATCTTGTTCCTGTGTATCCCGACGATAGCGGCAAAGAGCTCGCCACGGTCCTCTCCTACCTGGCAGGGCGTTCCCTCAGCAGAGAAGAGATCTGGACCGCGATGGAATTGCCGCGGTCCACGTACTACGACCAGCTGGACAAGGGCACGTTGATCACCGCGGACAACCTCCGCGTTGCGGCGGCCAATCTCGGCATCAACCGTGCCGAGTTGCTGACCCGCTACCGGTTCATCGACCCAGAAGAGGTCACCGCACTGGCCGAGGAGATTCGCGGCGGCGTTCCTATGTCGCAGGCCTCGGGCAGCGTCGCGGTGAAGACGTCGCAGCCGACAAAGCTTTCGGAGTGGCGACCGCGGCAAGACGCACCCCCGCTGTAAGACCACCGGCTGGCCGATCGCGATGGCTCTCACCGCTCTCATCACCATCACCCTCGCGTCGATCGCGTGGAGTCTTTGGATACGGCGAGTCACCTGGCACTGCCGGTGGGAAGTGGCCGCGACGCTCAACATCGCCTTGCAGGGTTGCGCCGTCGCGCTGATGTCGCCGCTGTCGTCCGAGACGCTCGGCGTCGCGTTGCACAGAATCACCGGCGAGTGGAACCTGCAGAACTACATCGGGCACGACTGCTACATCGTCGCGGCCTCGGCGATCGTCTACAACGCGGTGGGGCGGCTTGAAGATGACCACGCGCTGCAAGCGTCGTTCAAGCAGTACGTGGAACGGCCGGCCACGTTGTGTATTCCGTTGATGCTGGCGACTTTCACGTTGAGCCGCGGCAGCAAGGTCTACGCGAGTGACTTCTTCTCGCTACACACCGACTTCTGGCTATCGGTGTACTGGCTTTTGCTCTGCACGACTTTGGCCTACCTGCTGATCTTCGGCGCTCGCGCGTTGCTGGTGCTGCGGCAGGATTCGCGGTCGAGGCGAATTGCCAATCTGTATTTGATCTGGTCGGCCAGCGGAGTCGCCGCCTGCACGGTGCGGATTACCACCGCACTGATTCCTCCGCTGCAAAGTCCGCTGACTGTGGCGCTGATCTGGCTGTTCGCGTGTGGGTGCGGTGCCGGTTTCGCGTTGACCTCCGCGGAATCCTGGCGGCAGAAGATCAGGTGGTTCCAGCGGCCGGTAGTGCGGCAATAGCCTGGCGGCGCTAACGCGCTTGGTTCCGGCCCGCATTGGGTATTCGCGTTCGATGGCAACAACACGCGATGTGGCTGCGTCCTGCGAGCGAGTCTGGGACGTCATGGCCGACGGCTGGAGCTACACGCACTGGGTAGTCGGCAACAGCCGGACCCGCGCGGTCGATCCGGACTGGCCGGAGCCAGGCGCCGCGATCCAGCACTCGATCGGAATATGGCCTGCGGTGATTCAGGACGACACCGTTGTCGAAAGTTCCTCACCGCCATATGAACTCGTCTTGCATGCCGGCCTGGGACCGCTGGGCGCGGCACGGATTACGCTGCGCCTGACAGAGATCGCCGACGGGTGCCGCATCGAAATGATCGAGGTGCCGGTGGGGGGATTGGTCGGCTTGGTGCCTGATCGTCTGGCGCTGTTAGCGATTCACCCGCGTAACCGCGAGTGCCTGTGGCGATTGGCGGCACTTGCCGAGCGCCGTCAGCCAAGTCAGGTCGAGTGACATCGGCATGGCCCGCGCCGACGACGATGCAGAGCGAAGCGATGCTGAGGAGCGGCGCTCGTGACCGCTGATCGGTTCGACGCTGTTGTTGTGGGGGCCGGACCAAATGGACTGGCTGCCGGAATCACGTTGGCGGAAGCGGGCCGGCGAGTTCTGATTCTGGAAGGTTCGGACACTGCAGGCGGCGGAGCCCGCTCTGGACATGTCACCGATGACGAATCCGTTCACGACATCTGCTCCGCGATACATCCGCTGGCGATGGTTTCTCCGGCGTTTCAGCGTTGGCCGCTGGAAGATTACGGCCTGCAATGGATATTCGCGCCGATCGAAGTCGCCCATCCGCTCGACGACGGCAGCGCCGTCGCGCTTCACCGTGACGTGGGCAAGACGGCCGCTGGCATGGGACGCGACAGCGTTTCCTACCAGGATCTGTTAAACCCGTTGGTATCCAACGCCATTGACCTGTTCGATACGATCCTCGATCCCTTTCCACCCAGGCATCCGTCGATTCTTGCCAAGTTCCTTCGATCTGGGATGGCTTCGATTGCAGGTCTTTCGAAGCGTCACTTCGACGACGAGAGGGCGCCAGCGCTGCTTGCCGGGCTCGCGGCGCACTCGTTTATGCCGTTGGGGCTCATAGGCACTGCTGCGGCCGGGCTGATGTTCGCGGTGAGCGCGCACCAAACCGGCTGGCCGATGCCGCGCGGCGGATCGCAAAAGATCACCGATGCGCTGGTGGCATATTTCGAGCACCTTGGCGGCCAGATCCGCCTCGGTCATTGGGTCAGGCGACTGGCCGATGTGCCTTCGCATCGTGTGCTCATGCTCGATGTATCGCCGACCCAAGTGGCGACTATCCTTGGCGAGAGTTTGCCGAGCTGGTATCGGCGGGTTTACGCGAATTACCGCTATGGTCCGGGCCTGTGTAAGGTCGACTACTTACTGGATGGCCCGATCCCATGGCGTGCCGACGAATGTGGTTGTGCGGCAACGGTGCATCTTGGTGGCACTCTGCAACAGGTTGCGGCCAGCGAATCAGCGGTAAACAAAGGCCGGCACGCCGATAAACCGTTTGTCTTGCTTGCCAATCAGAGCCGCTTTGATCCGACGCGGACTTCGGCCGGGCACGAGACGGTATGGACCTATTGCCATGTGCCCAACGGGTCGACGGTGGACATGTCGGAAGCCATCGGCAACCAAATCGAGCGATTCGCACCGGGATTCAAAG
>DAIODV010000197.1:979-7215 GCA_036746615.1 Mycobacterium sp. | reverse complement strand
CGCTGAGGTGTCGTGCACACCGGGGTTATTGATCTTCGAATAGATCGCCAGAGGCTGGAGTGTCGCGACCGCGAACAAGAAGATGATCGTCAGCGCCGCAAGCAGAATGTTTAGCGCGATCTCGTTCGGAGTCTTCTGCCGGTTGGCGCCTTCGACAAGCGCGATCATCCGGTCGATGAAGCTCTTGCCGGGCTCCTGGGTGATCTTGATGACGATGCGGTCCGAGAGCACCGTGGTGCCGCCCGTCACCGCGGAGCGGTCACCTCCGGACTCCCGGATCACCGGTGCCGATTCGCCGGTGATGGCCGACTCATTGACCGACGCAATACCTTCCACGATCTCGCCGTCGCCCGGAATGAATTCGCCGGCCTCGACGACGACGATGTCGCCCTTTTGCAGCTCCGGTGCTCGAACGTCCTCCTCGGTACCGGGATTGTCGGGAGACCAGCCGTGTAACCGGCGCGCGATCGTGTCGGCCTTCGATTTGCGCAACGTGTCGGCCTGGGCCTTGCCCCGCCCTTCAGCGACGGCCTCGGCGAGGTTGCCGAAAAGTACTGTGAGCCAAAGCCAGAACACGACGAGCCAGCCGAACACCGATGACTCGCGGACGGTCAGCACCGTCGACCACACTGCACCGATCTCCACGATGAACATCACCGGGTTGCGCCACAGGGTGCGCGGATCGAGTTTGCGCAACGCGTCGGGTATCGCTTTGGCCAGCAGCGTGGGGTCGAGCAGTCCGCCTTGGACACGCCCGCTCGGGGCGTGGCCGCTGTGGTGGTGCGACGAATGCCCTTGGTGCGCTTTGGAAGCCGCAGAAGCCGAAGTCGTTGTCATTTCAGTGGATTCCTTCAGCGAGAGGCCCGAGTGCCAGCATCGGCAGGAAGGTCAGCGCGCACAAGATAACCGTGACCGCTGCGACCAGTCCGACGAACTGCGGCCGATGGGTAGGAAGGGTGCCGGAGGACTCGGGCGTATGACCTTGGCGGGCAAGCGAACCGCCCAACGCGAGCACCAGGATGATCGGCAGGAATCTGGCGAAGACCATCGCCAGGCCCAGCGCGATGTTGTACCACGTGGTGTTCGCCGACAGGCCGGCGAAGGCCGAGCCGTTGTTGTTGGCCGCGGAGGTAAATCCGTAGAGCACTTCCGAGAGGCCGTGGGGTCCGGTGTTGGCCATGCTGGCGCGCTCGGCCGGGAAGCCCATCGCGATGCCAGTACCGAGCAGCACGAGCAACTCGGTCACCGGGAAATAGCTTGCGGCGAGCTTCATTTCGCGGGGCCGGATTTTCTTCCCGAGGTATTCCGGTGTGCGGCCGACCATCAGTCCGGCGATGAACACCGTGAGGATCGCCATGATGAGCATGCCGTAGAGGCCCGAGCCCACCCCGCCCGGTGCCACCTCACCGATCTGCATATTGAACAGCTGGATCAGCCCACCCATGCTGGTGTAGGAGTCGTGCGCCGAGTCGACGGCGCCGGTGGAGGTGAGTGTGGTCGCGCCCGCGAATGCCGCGGAATTGGCGACACCGAACCGCTGCTCGACGCCTTCCATCGCGGCGCCCACGGCGGTCGGCACTGTTCCGTGGTGACTCAACTGGAACCACTCGACCAAGCCAAGGCTGATTGTCGCCAGGACCGCCATGACCGCGGCGATCGCGTAGCCGTGCTTTTTACTCTCGACCATCCGGCCGAAGGTGCGCGGTAGCGAGAAGCTGATCGCCAGCAGCAGGAAGATCTCGACCCAGTTGGTCCACCGGTTCGGGTTCTCGAACGGGTGGGCCGAGTTGGCGTTGTAGAAGCCGCCGCCGTTGGTGCCGAGTTCTTTGATCGCTTCCTGGCTGGCGATCGGTCCGCCGGTGATGGTCTGCCGTACGCCGCTCACCGTGCTCACCACCTGGTCGTGCAGGTGGAAGTTCTGGATGACGCCACCGGCGAGCAGCACGAGCGCGCCGATGAATGCGATCGGTAGCAGGATGCGCAGTGTGCCGCGGACCAGATCGACCCAGAAGTTGCCCAGCTCGTTGGTCTGAACCCGGATGAAGCCGCGCACCAGAGCAATCGCGACGGCCATACCCACCGCCGCGGAGACGAAGTTCTGCACGGCCAGGCCGGCCATCTGAACGAGGTGGCCCTGCGTCGACTCGCCGGCGTACGCCTGCCAGTTGGTGTTGGTCACGAAGCTGATCGCGGTGTTCCACGCCAGTGCCGGCGTCATCGGGGTCGCCGGATTGTGCAGATGCAGCGGCAACTTGTCCTGCACCAACTCGAAGAAGAACAAGAACAGCACGCTGACCGCCGAGAACGCCAGGACGCTACGGGCGTAAGCGTGCCAAGGCTGTTGGGCTTTGGGGTCGGCGCCGATGACGCGGTAGACGGCCTTCTCGATTCGCCAGTCCCGCGGTGACGTGTAAACGCGGTACATGTAGTCGCCCAGCGGTACGTGCACCGCGACCAAAGCAAGCGCGAGCAAAGCGAGGAATGCGATCCCCGCAGTAGAAGTGCTCACCTAAAACCTTTCGGGAAAGAACAAGGCCGCGACGAGGTAGACCGCGAGCAGCGCGGCGAGCACGAGGCCGACGATGTTGTGGTCGTTCATAGCTTTTCGACCAGCTTTTGGACATAGCCGAGGACGGCGAAGACTGCCACCGTCAGAAGGACGTAGGCAACCACCGACATAGTTCCTCCATTCGTCACACCGGTCAGCACTGTGGTACCGGCATGCAATTTAGACCTCTGCGCGCAAGGTCTGGAATGAAGTTAGGCTTCGCCGGTGCATAAAGCTCCACCGTTAACGGTTTTTTTACGGCCGACCCGGCATATCGAGTTTGCGGTGCTGACCATATGGGCGTTGGAGCAGCCGCCTCGAACGGTGTGGACTTTGCTGTAGCGGGTGTGATCCGCTACTCAACGATGGGCAAGCGGACCCGGAAAGTGGTTTTGCCGTCGGCGGATTCGGCGCTGACCGAGCCCTGATGCGCCTTGACGATGGAGTCCACAATCGCGAGGCCCAGTCCATTTCCGGAACCGTCGTATCGGGCGTGCTTGGCACGGACGAATCGCTCGAACAAGTGCGGGAGTAGATCCGGCTCGATGTCGGGGCCGTCGTCGGTCACCGTCAGCTCGGCGTACGACGCACCGCCGTCCGACGGGTGACAGGCGATTCCGGTCGTCACGGTGACACCGGGCGGAGTGTGTACGTAGCCGTTGGTCAGCAAATTGCTGACGAGTTGGTGGAGGCGGTCGGGGTCGCCGCGCACCCAGACCGGCTCGTCGGGCAGATCCTTGACCCAGCGATGACTCGGTGCGGCCACCGCCGCGTCGTTGACCGCATTGAGGACCAGATCGGCCAAGTCAACCTCTTCGGTGCGCAGATCCTGACCTTCGCCCAGGCGCGAGAGCAGCAACAGCTCGTCGACGAGCGACGTCATCCGTCGGGCCTCCGACTCGATGCGGGCCAGCGCGTATTCGGTGGTCGGCGGCAACGCTGCGCTGTCTTGACGGGTGAGCTCCGAGTAACCCTGGATCGCTGCCAGCGGGGTGCGCAGTTCATGGCTGGCGTCGGTGATGAATTGCCGCATCCGCCTGTCGGATTCGGCGCGGTGCGCAAGCGCGCTGTCGACGTTATCGAGCAACCGGTTCAACGTGTGCCCGACGATGCCCACCTCGTTATCGGGGTCGGTGTCGTCCGGTTGGACTCTGGCATTGATGCGATGGTCCTCGATGAGTGGCGCGCCGGCGACCTCTGCGGCGGTTGCGGCGACGCGGCGCAGGGGCCGCAGAGCATAGGTGACCACCAGTGTGGTGAGGCCCGCTGTTACCAACAGGGCTGCTATCGAAAGCATTGCGGCGCTGATGATTCGGCCCTTGATGGTCTTGTTGGCAAGATCAAGCGAGACCCCGACCACGAGCTGGTCGGCGGGACCGACAGTTTGGCTGTCCACCCGGAACGACCCAAGGCTGCCCAGCGTCACGGTGCGCAACTGCCCGTCCCGCCAGTGCTGTGCCTTGAGCGCGGCGACGACGTCGGGAGTGGCGGGACGAGGATCGTCTTCGAAAAACACCGCTGTGCCGATCACTTCGCCGTTGTGGACTACGGCAATGACGTTCCCCGCGTTCTGTCCGGTGAATCCCAACATGGCATGCGTGAGATCGCCGTGGTGTGAGGGTTCGCCGCGTTGGTAGCGCGTGAACGAATGGCTCAGTCCATCAAGCGATTCTGCGACTTCCGCGTCGTTCAGCGCATTGAGGTAGCTGCGGAAACTCGCGGTTGTGATGACGCCGACCACGAGCACCACGATCGTGACGACCGCTGATACCCCCCATACCAGCTGGCTGCGCAAGGTCCGTGGGCGCCACCACGATTTGCTTGCGGCGCGGGTCATCTACGCGTCATTTCGGCGGGCGCAGCATGTATCCGACACCGCGCACGGTGTGGATCATCGGCTCCCTGCCGGCGTCGATCTTTTTCCGAAGGTATGAGATGTACAGGTCGACGATGCTGGTCCGTCCCGCGAAGTCGTAATTCCAGACGCGGTCCAGGATTTCGGTGCGGGTCAGCGCTCGGCCCGGATTGCGCATCAGGAAGCGCAGCAGTTCGAACTCGGTTGAGGTGACCGAAATGGGCTTGCCCGCGCGGGTGACTTCATGGCTAGCACTGTCGAGCGTGAGATCGCCGACTTTGAGACCTTCCTCGGTCGGTGCGGCCTGATGGTTGGAGCGGCGAAGCAGACCGCGTAGCCGGGCAACCAGCTCCTCCAGGCTGAACGGCTTCGTCATGTAGTCGTCAGCGCCCGCCGTCAAGCCGGTAACCCGGTCGGTCACCGAGTCGCGCGCAGTAAGGAAGAGAGTCGGGGTGTAAGCGTCGGCCGCGCGAATCCGCTGCAAGATCTCCAGGCCGTCGATATCGGGCAGCATGATGTCGAGGACGAGCACATCGGGGCCGACCTCGTCGAACTTCGTCACGGCCTCCCGGCCGTTATGCGCGACCTCAACCGTCCAGCCTTCGTAATGCAGCGCCATTTTGACGAGGTTGGTCAGTGCCGGTTCGTCGTCGACCAGGAGAACGCGGATCGGCGAGCCGTCGGCACGGCTGATCCGAGGCAGCTGACCGAGGATGGCCTGGCGTGGCCGTTGATCACGCGCGGTATCCGACATTATCGCCATGTCCCCCCATTGTTCCCGGCTCACACGCGATTGTCACGGAGTTCATATCGTTCTCAAATGTGTCGGCCATCGGTCGAGCAGCAGATAAGAACGTCATATATGTGTCCTCTATGCATCTCATCGGAGAGCTTGCTAAGCGGCTGTACACGAAAAACACTGTGTAGCAGAGCTGTTGAAGCAGCTCGCAATTAAAACCACGGAGAATTCAGTGTTTTCGTCCTCTTTCGTGACCACGCATCCGGAGATGCTGTCATCTGCGGCCGGCGATCTCGCTGGTATCGGTTCGGCGATGGCCGCCGCAAACGATGGAGCTGCGGGCCTGATCGGCGGGGTCGTGCCGGCGGCGGCTGACGAGGTGTCGGCGCTGACGGCGGCGCAGTTCGCCGCGCACGGGGGTAGTTACCGGGCGATCAGCGCTGCGGCTGAGGCCATTCATTCGTTGCTGGTCAGCACGCTGCAGACCAACGCCGCGTCCTATGAGGTCGCTGAAGCCGCCAACGTGCTGGCTGCCAGGTAAGCCGGGTAGTGGCAATGGACTACGGGGCGTTACCGCCGGAAGTTAATTCGGGTCGCATGTATGCGGGTCCTGGCGCAGGCTCGATGCTGGCCGCCGCGGGGGCGTGGGACGGCCTGGCGGCCGACCTGCAAACCACGGCGGCGGCCGCCGGCTCGGTGGTCGCCGGGCTTACCGATGAGTCGTGGCAGGGCCCGGCGTCGACCTCGATGGCCGCCGCAGTTGCGCCGTATTTGACCTGGATGACTACCACCGCGGCTCAACTTGAGCACGTGGCGAACCAGGCCAGGGCGGCAGCCGCGGCCTACGAGGCCGCGTTTGCGATGACGGTCCCGCCACCGCTGATCGCGGCCAACCGAGCTCAGCTGATGGCGCTGATAGCGACGAATTTCCTCGGGCAGAACACCCCGGCCATCATGGCCACTGAAGCTCACTACGGTGAAATGTGGGCTCAGGATGCCGCGGCCATGTACGCCTATGCCGCCAGCTCGGCGGCGGCATCGACGCTGGCGCCGTTCACCCCGCCCAAGTCGACCACCAACCCGGCCGGTCTGAC
>DAIODV010000197.1:0-969 GCA_036746615.1 Mycobacterium sp. | reverse complement strand
CCGGTACATCGGCCGGCAACCACGCGCAGAGCGTCGCTTCACTGTCATCGGTACCTCAAACACTGCAAAGCCTCACCGCACCGGGCTCGTCAACCGGGCTGGATCAGGTCGCGGTGGGCAGCGGAACGTCTGCGGCAACATCAGCGGTGTCGACGCCAGCCAGCATGCTTTCCGCCCTGACGGGCGCGACCGGCAAGGGTGCTGTCAAAGCGGCCGGCAACACCGCGGACGCGGGTGGTGCTTTGGGCGGACTGCTTGCTGCAGACGGTGGTGGGTCGCTGGGCCTCATCGAGGACACGATCGGATTTGGCGAGGACGGGATCGGTCTGGTCGGCTTGGATGGCGGCGGCGTTGGATTGGACGTACTCGGCGTGGGCCTCGATTTCCTGGGTGCCGATGAGTTGACCGAATCCAGCGGGTTAGGAGCCCTGGGAACTCTCCCGCTGGGAGGCCTAGGAGCTGGACTGGGCGACACCGGCGCGATGGGCGGCGCGGGAGCAGCGGCGAGCATCGGCCAGGCGGCATCGGTGAACGAACTATCGGTGCCGCAGAGTTGGGCTACGGATGTCAGCGCGGCCGCAGTGCCGGCAACCCCCCCGACAGCGATGGCGTTGCCCAGCAGCGGCTCGGGCGCGGCGCCCGCTGCGTCGACCACAGGATCGGCTGTGCCCAAAGTGACGTTTCCGAGCCTGGTCGAACGGGAGGCCGACGGGATGCAGCGAATCGGGTTGCGTACCAGCATGGTTCCGTCGCCACTGGTCGGATAGTCCGGCAGGCCAACCAAATGTTGTGGCCCGCACCCCGTTTGGTGTGCGGGCCACGGTAACTCGTAGCGGTTAGGCCCAGCTGGAGCCCACGGCGCTGTCGGTGGAGTTCATATTGTTCCCCGCCGTCTGCACCTTCTGCCCGTGCTGGTTGGCTTGTTCGTAGATGACCTGGAAGTTGCGACCCAGTTGGGTGATGAACTCC
>DAIODV010000196.1:0-7276 GCA_036746615.1 Mycobacterium sp. | reverse complement strand
CATCGCGGGTCGCCAACCGCAGGACCGTGATGCCGGCCATGCCCTTCTGGCCGGTGACGCCCTCCCACTGCTCGGGTGTTCCGACGCTGTCGTCGACGATCACCCAGTGCGGCCCGAGATTCGAACTCAACCCTTCCATGGGTGAGGGCATCGAAGTCGGGCTCGTTCCGACCGGCGGCGTCCACGGCCCGCGGCCCTTACGGTGCAACTCGGCGTCCAGCGATTCCTCGAGCTCGGTCGGCGAGGCGAACACCAACCGGCGCAGCCCGCAGGCGTCGAACATTTCGTCATGCTGGTTGTGCGGCAGCCATACCAGCCAGGACCACAACTCGGGATGGCGGGTAACCACCATCAACTTGAGGTCATTGGGGCTGTGGTAAACCGCCAGTGAACACAGGAGCGACCGGGTGAGGTTGTGCAGTTCGTCGGGATCGCTTCCGATGAAACTGAATCCGGGCTTGGACCGCAGGCTCAGCACCTTGCCGATTCCGCGGATCTTGCTCTGCTCCAGGATGAAATCGCGCAGTGCGCCCCCGGTGACCGGTTCGAGCTCTTCACCGATCGGAACCTCCGGCCACTGCAGCGACACCGCTGAATCGCTGGCCTGCTGTATACCGATCCCCAGGCGAACGTCGAGGAAATCCGGATCGCCGGCGCGGCGCTCCCACATCCGCGGTCCGCCGATCACGGTATCCAGTTGCTGAGGATCACCGTGCAGGAAAAGTTGACTGCGGCGCTGGTCTTGGGCGGCACGCTGCACTTCGTCGCGATCCTCGTCGAGTTGGCGCAGATAGATACGCCGCTGCTTCTCCTGCTCACCCCACGAGATACGCCGTCCGCGCCCGAAACGTCCGCTGAACATTAACGCGCCGAACCCGGCCAACCCCATCATCGGGAAGAATCCCGACTGCAACGACCGGACCCCAGACGTGTACATCACCACCAGCGTGCCGATGATCCCGACCAGCAGCGCCGGTAGCGCGATCATCAGCAGGATGTTGCGGGGCTCGCGCTCCGGCAGGGCCAGCGGCGGAGCAACCGCCACCCGCACCGGCGGGACCGTCGGAGCGGGTTTGCGTAGTCCGCGAACGAAACCGCGTTTGGACATGCCTAACCTCCCAGCTGTTGGTTGGCTTCCGGGACCGGCGCCACGGCACCGCCGCCCGGGATGGTGTCGCGGGCCAGCAGGGCGCTCTCCCGGCTGATGGCGGGCCCGGCCGCGAAGGTTCGTATGATCGGCCAGGGTGCCTGGACAGCGCTGCCCGCATTCAGCGCGAGAGCCTGTAGCGTCTTGTCATCCCATTGCACGCCGTAGCGAACGCCCTGTGGCGAAAGCCAAAACAGGCTTTCCCGGCTGCCCGATGTCGCGACCCCGCTCGTTGTCGCGACGAAGTTCGCCGCTCCCGGCAACACCAATGCCTGGTCGGCTTCCACCGATTCGGGATTGCGGTCATCCCGGACCAGCCTGACCAGACGAGGGTCCATTCCGATCGGCACCGGCAGCCCCCGGCCGTTGAAGATGGTGATCGTCGCTTGCGGGTCAGTGGACTGCTTCTGCCACGCAACGCAAGTCACCGGATTTGCCGCTGTATCAATGAAATTCAGCTTGCCCGACGGATAATAACCGACATCGAGCACGTCGACGACGGGAATGTGGATCAGCTTGTCCGGCGATACCAGAGTCGGCGTGGCGGAGGCCTGTGCGAGTGCGGTGCGCAGCAGGTCCGCGACAAAACTGGTGATCTTTTGCACGCCGTCGGGCAACAGCGCGTAAAAGCCGGTGATGGCGCCATTGGCGTCCTGGGTCTGCAGCACACTGCCGACCGTCGAGCCCGGCAACCACTTCGACGGCGTGCCCAACTCCGGAATAGCCGGAACCACAAGCGGTTCCGTCGCCGGCATGGCATCGAAGAGAGCGTTGGAAATCTCGATCGGATAGGTCGCGCCCGGATCGAGACCCAGGTTGAAGGTCACAGATCGGTCGGTGGGGTCGATCTGCGAGCGTTGCCCACCCCAGATCACATAGGTCGCGCTTTTATGCGTGACCAGGATTGCTTGCGCGGGCGCCATCGGAGCCGCCCGGCCCGTCGTCGAAAGCTCCCCGGCGATCGATGTCACCAATGGCGGCGCCCCTGTGCCCCGGGTGGGCGCGGTGTCGCACACCGACCACGCCGACACGGAATTCGGTGTGATAGTGAGACTGTCCGGCACACCGGGGATACCAATCATCGGGCCGGTCGGGTACTTAGCGATCTCCGACGCTTTGACCCAAGTCGGCGCGGAAGCAGAGCCGACGGCCAGCCGCGCCGACGTCAGGTTGAGCGCGGGGTAGAGACGCCCGTTGATCTTCGCGTAGACCGCGCCCGTGTCGCGGTTACCAATGATCGACGACTGCCCCACCAGCCCGGCGGGCTTCATGACGTGCAGCAGCGCCATCCAACCGATGCCGATAAGGACGAAGACCATTGAAAGCGCCACTGCGGCTTGCTGTTTGCGGTCGTCGTGTTTCATCCGCACCGAGAACCTGGTGATTGCGGCCTTCAACCTGCGGTTGTAGAACAGATGTCCCGAGTTCTGGTCGCGGTTCGAAAGATTGAGAGGCACCGTCAGTATCCTTCCGGCGGTCGATGTGCATCCGCCTGCTGCACCATGGCGGCGAGGTTGTCGCCGCTGCGGTGCACGCCGTAGCGATGGATCACGTAGTTCATCGAAGCGCAGATATTAGCCACAGGATCGTAGATGTTGGTCGACGTGCCCGGCTGGTGGTAGCGCGCGAACGTCTCGGGGACCGTCTGTGCGATGCCTAATCCGGGCCCGTCGGACTGTACGGCGGAGGCCCGCCCGCCGGATTCCCTGGCGATCAACGTCTGGTATCCGCGGATCCAATTGCGGCGAGCGGCCGGATCGGTGATGCCCAGGTGATCCAGGGCGGCGGCAATCCGCTGCCTGACACGGCCTGGCGCATAGGCATTTACAGACCGGACTGTGCCATACCGAACCGCGCCAATCGGCAGTGCTGCCGCCGAGGCGTGCCGCCGGCGCGGGTAGGCCAGCCGTCTGAGCCGGTGCGCCAGCAGATGCGAACTCCGATGCGAATGGTGTAGGTAGTGCCGCTGCCGGCGCAGACGAGAGGCCATGCGCCCCAATGCTTCCTGCCGACCGAGCGGGGTATCTGCTGCAGGCATCGAATCGTTGCGCGCCTCGTCGAGCACCCCACGGGCGCCACGCCGACCCGCGGCGTGATCGGAATAGGCGGCTGCCAGTGCGGCGGCCAGCTCGCTGTCGGCCGCCGCGCCACCACGCAATCGCGCGGCCATCCGACGATCGACCCTTGTCAGTCGGTCAGCGCGCTCGCGAAGTTGCTCAGGCGCTCCGCTGACCCCTGCCTCGAAATGGTCGGCGCCATACAGGCTATGGCCACGCTCCAACAGCTCAACTGCCTTCGACAATGGATCCGACGTCACTGCAGCGCCCCGCCGTAGCGCGCCTCGTTCTCCGTTGCGGCCTCGTCCCGCAGCGCCGCGATGGCGAGGTTCAACCTGTCGGCCAACTCGCCGTGGCTGTATCCGGACACGACGCTGGGATGCAACGTCAGTTCCACCAATCTGCCGTCGGCGTTCACCACCGCTTGAATATCCCCAAGATCGACGCTGTACGTAATCGCCTCAGCCTCGCCGACGAGCGATTCCCACTTATCAGCGGCCTCGCTCAGTTCACGCAGAACCGATTCGACGAGATCCTTGTCGCTTAGCTGGGCACGCCCGCCCGACCCCGGCATCATGACAGTATCTCGACCCCTCCGACCAGCGTCAATTCATTCTCGCCCACGCTCGCGCGGCGCCTTATGGGCCGGCTGTCCATCCGCTGGCCGGTGGCGTACTGAGCACTTGGAACCACGCGAAGTGGTAGTTCGCGTTCACCATGTTGCCGATCGCAATCGCTTCGGTGGCGGCCAGCAGCAGGCAATTGAGCAGCAGCGCGGCGTCGATGTCCGGGTACTGAGCGAAAAGCTGGTAGCGCGAAGTGTCGAGGTATACCCGCAGGATGTCGACTTCGGCGTCGAGGACACCCGTCCCTGCCGCGCCCGCCCTAGCCAAGGTGTGCACCATCCGCGGCAGACCGTCACGCCAATGCGTGGCCTCGCTCAGGAGCCAGCCCAAATCGTCGATCGGCGGTAGTTCACGCGGTCGCGACGAGGTGTCCGCCACCTCATAGTCGGTTGCCCAACCGAGCGAATCGCTCGGGGCGTAGGTCGCCAACGATGTTGTGTCTCCGAGTAATGCCGTCGCGTTACCCTTGCGCCGATCCGGCTCCAGCAACCGGACCTCGCTGGGCAACGTGATGCCGGGAGGTATCCAGCCGTGGGCGAGGTCGGTCGTCAATAGCGTGGTGCCGTCCGCGAGCTTGCCGATGGCCCAACGCAATCCGGGTTCCTGACGAGCCACGAACTTGAGCAACCGTTCCAGCCGTTCGGGCTCCGGCTCAGACTCGACCTGCGGCGCGGGCTGGTGTGGGGTGGCGGGCGCATTGGCCGGAGTAACCGGAGCTTCGGCATGGCGAGGCGCGGCGGGCTGCGTCGGTGCTTGAGCGACCGGGGGCTCCGCGAGTGGCGCGATCTCCTGCAGCAGCGTCGCGATCTCGTCGAGTACTTCGGTGTCGTCCGACTCGGCGCGGTGGCGAGGCGCGGGCCGTTCTGCTTCGGCCGCTTCCAAGTCGGCTACCGGCGCGGGCGGCGCTGACGGCGGCTGCGGTTCGGGGTCTCGGTCGAGAAATTCCGGTTTCGGCGGTGCGGGTGGCTCCGCCTTCGTCGGCGCAACCGCGGCAACTTTAAATCGCCGTGTCTTTTCGGCATCGTCAACGCCATTTATCGGCTTTACCGGCCGCTCTGCGGCCGGCAATTTCGGCGCCATATTACGGAGATGGCGAACTGTCGACTCGACACGTCGAACAGCGAAGGCGCGGGCACCATTGATCACCCGGGCCTCTTCGGCCTGCCGTATCGGGTCTGCCAATCCCGCCCGCCGGATGCCCAACAGTTCTTCGTTCGCCGAATTCACAATCTTCTGCAGGTCGGCTTTCAAATACTTCACGAGCGGAGCGGTCTGCTCAGTAACTGTCGACAGCTCGGCCGGCCACAACCCACCCGTCACCCACGGGGTGCAGTCGACAGGAGAGCTGAAAGCCGGAATCTTCAACGATTCTTGGGTAGCCCTCCGGAGGCGCTGGCGCGCCGTATTCCGTCCGAAGATCGCCACCGGCCAAGCCTACCGTCATCAACGGAAGCGCCAACTCACTCTTTTGGCCCGCCAAAAGGTCTGCCCAAGTGTTTAGAGCTTAGTGGTGAATTGTGGGAATAACCGAACGTGGGTAGCGTAAGCCTGTGGCTGATTCCGGGCTGCAACAGCAGCTGAACGAAGTACGCGCACTGCTTAGCCGGGCGCGAGAGTTGTTCGGCGCTAATCCCGTCCAGCCGCCCACCGATATCGCTCCGGATCGCGACGCCGTCAAGACCTGGATCCGTTAGGCCTGGCCCGAGTTATTGCTCGGCACGGTCTCGCCGGCGTAATTCATGTGCCACCAACCGATCGATCGCAACATCGAGATCTCGCGCAGTGGGAACTTCGGCCGATGGGGTGTAGCCGGCTGCCACGATTTCCCCGCGAACCTCCATCACGGCCTTCAGATAGGAGACGTCGGCGGTCAGCAGAATGCCCTGCGCCAAACTTTGCGCATCAGTGTTCATCGCCGCGTCACTCAATGTGACGCTGTGCATGTACCCGCCGCGGCAGGAGCGGACGAGGATGTGCCCGCTCGGGTGGACAGTGTCGAACGCCGGATCGGCCTCAGTCATCGACCGTCGGCAGAGATACGTTTGATTTCTTGGGCCGACTCCGCCTCCTGCGTTTCCCACATGCTGGCCGATTTTGTCAGGCTGTCGGCCATCTGCGAGTGACTGTCGGCCTGCTGTTCGTAGCACAAGCGTCGTTGCTCGAGGAGTTCGCGCCCCGCCTCTCGCAACTCGCTGAAGATCGGGCCCAGCGAGTCCAAGCTCTCTTGGATCGCCTGGTGCGACGATGGCAGGGTCCGCAGATAGTCGGATGTCTCTTGGTGGTGGCTCGCGGCTTGACGCAAATTGTCGGGCACCACACGAATTCGGTCTGCCATCCGCTATCTCCTCTTGATGTGCCGGCGGCGCCGGATTTTCTACTACGCTCTCTCGGCGCTAGCCGGCCTGGTCGGGGCCGGTGGGTCGGTCCGGTCCGGTGCGGGGGCGCTGACCGGTCCAGGTGGATGCTCCCAGCCTAGGAAGCTCGGCCCGTTCACGGTGGAAATGTGCTGGATCTGGCCATTGAGCAAGGCCCGGCTCTCACCGAGGGCAAGCGCGTGACGATCGGTGAGCATGCCGATATCCCCGGGTGTGAGCCGCGCGGGGTCGACCGGGTCGGCAACTGCAGTCCCCGGCGGCGGAATGGAAATCCCCTGCTGGCGAAACGCATCTGCGATCGGCGCACCACTGGCTGCCGCCTTGATGGCTGCTGCGAGTTGGGGATTGGCGGCGGTGACTGTTTCGCCGTTGGGCAGTGAGACGGTCGTCGGACCGGTGGGCGCCGGCGTCGGTGCGACGTCGTCGTGATCGTCCGTCTGCTCGTCGCCGTCCTCATCGGCGGATGGCGCGTCTTCTGGGTCGCCTGCTGCCAGCAGCGCGTCGTCGAGGTCTTTCGGCAGACGCTCGTTGTCGCTACCCGGCAGCGACCCGGCCAGTGGAAATCCACCCGGGACCCCTCCCCCACCAAACGACGGAATGCTCGGCAGCGCCGGCGCCATCGGCGGCGGTGACGACGCACTTTGGGCCGGCGCATCTTCGGGCAACAAGCCGGGTTCGTCGGCGGGAAGCGAGTCCAGGTAAGAGTCGGCGGCAGCGTCGTCCGCGGCGGAGGGCGGCCTCTCTGAAGGGAATTCCGCGGGCACCTTACGGTGTTCGCCCAAACCATCTTCCGGCTTGGCGGAGTCGTACAGCGACGTCCACGCGGCCATCAGCGCTGAGTTCGATGTGTCGTCGAGGCTGGCGTTGGCCACGACGTCGCGGATATCCCGGAGCTTGCCGATCAGGAATCGTTGGAAGTCGCGGGCTCCCGCTGGGGTGTCCAGATCGGATCGCGTCGTGACCGCCGCTTCGATATCGTGCTGCAGCCGGTTCAGCGCTTCCCTGCCCTCGGCATTCTTCTGGTGCGCGTTGAGCGCCGCGGTGACGACTTGCAGGTCGACCTGAGCAGTC
>DAIODV010000195.1:1463-7331 GCA_036746615.1 Mycobacterium sp. | reverse complement strand
CCCGCGCCAGGAGTGCCGCCACGTGACTGGGACGGGCCGCCGCCCCCAGGCGGCTGGAACGGTCCTCCGCCTCCCGGAGGCTGGAACCGGCGCTGGGACGGGCCGCCGGGCCGCGACATAGGAGTCGCACAACGTGATTTCGGGCCGTTCGACTACGACGACTTCAACGCCATCCCGGTATTCAATCCGGTGTTCGGTGGATGGGGCTTCTGGTTCTTCGGCGTCTGGATTCCGCTGTACTGACGCAACTTATAAGGGCCTACACGCCTCTGGAAAGGGATGCGTGCAGCGCGATTCGGGTGCAAGATGTGCGGCGTGGCTATGTACCAAGGCAGGGCGCTCGCCGACATCAATCTCAGTGGTGTCCAGTTAGCGGAGGCGCTCGAAGAGTTTATCTGTCGACGTGATCCGAGCCTGGAGAACCTGAACGTACAGGTCAGGCGTGCGACTCCCACCGGTGACGTCGAAACGCGGGTGCAGCCCAATAAGCGCTGGTACGAGGTGGTCTTCGAGGCTGACGACAATCCCGCTGACGACGACGAAGAAGACGACGACACCTTTGAGGCAAGAAAAAAGGCCAAGGAGAAAGCGAAGGCAGCGGCGAAGGCCCAGGTAAAGACATGGCCGCCAAGGAATCCAATGGTGTTGCCGCCCGACCCCGATGAAGACGAGCGACGCCGGTGACGGGAGTGCGTGATCAGGTCGTGACTCGAGCCCGTGGGATGCGCGATCTGGTCCGTGCGGAGGCTGCGGAATCCGAGCGCTTACGGACACTCTCCGCGCCGATCGTCGACGAGATGTGGGCCAGCGGCTTGATGTCTGCATTCAATCCGGCGGCGGCAGGCGGCGTCGAACCGTCATTCCACGAGATGATCGAGACGTGGATCGAAATGGCTTGGCAAGACGGCTCTTTCGGCTGGATCGGCATCGCCAACCTACCCTCGACGTTCGCCGCCGCGACATATCTGCCCGACGAGGGTTTCGCCGAGATATTCACCCGCAACGACAACCACATCACCATCGGCGGCCAGTACTTCCCGAACGGACAAGGCGCTGTCGTCGATGACGGCTACCAGTTGAGCGGCGCATGGAATTTCGGTTCCGGCACCGGACACTCGGCTTACATCGGCGCTGGTTTTTTCCCGATGCAAAACGGTGAGATGCGTTGGGCCAGCGAGGGAATCCCCGAGATGCGGGTCGCCTTTCTGCCGCGCGAGGAGGTCACGTTCACTGACGGTTGGCATGTTCAGGGACTCAAAGGCACCGGCTCCTACGACTACAACGTCGCCGACGTGTTTGTCCCGGAGTACCGAACCATGCCGCTGTTTAGCCGTGAGCCGTACCGCGGCACTTCGGCCGCCAGCCGTATGGGGCTCATGCCCGTCACCGCGGCCGGGCACGCATCGTTTGCGCTTGGCGTGGCCAAAAGCATGCTCGACGACGTCCAGGAACTCGCGGCGACCAAAGTGCGGATGAGCGACATGGCGACACTGGCCACCCGCCAGACCTTCCAGAAAGGCCTCGCCCACCACGTCGCCGCCTGGCGCGCTGCTCGTCTGCTGGTGATCGACGCCTTTTCTACCGCCGAGGCCGCGGTTGACGCGGGCGACGACCTGACGCCCAGTTTGCGAGCCGACATGCGGGTGGCGGCGGTCTATGCCACCGACACCGCGCGTGCCTGCGCCGAATGGGCGCATTTGGCGGCCGGCACCACCGCGATCCGCGAGGGCAGCCGTCTCGAGCGCGCATTCCGCGACATCTATACCGGCACCCAACATGCGTTCATCAGTGAGAAAGTGGCAATGGACGTCGCACAGATCTGGCTCGGAATCATCGACGACCAGTTCGGACTCTGACTGCGCCGCAACCGAATTCGAGAGGACCAGCAATGGTGAGCGCTGATCGCGCCCGTTCCCGCACGTTCGTCGTAACCGGTGCGGCATCTGGCATCGGGCTGGCCACCGCCCAGCGTCTGCTGGCCGAAGGCGGCAGCGTCGTCGGCGCCGACGTCGCCGCCCCGCCCGACCTCGGTCCCGACTTCCGGTTCGTGACGGCCGACGTGACCGACGAAGCCGCAATCGCCGCTGTGTTCGCCGCGGTGCCCGATCGCCTCGACGGTGTGGTCCATGCCGCGGGCGTTGCCGGCGGCGGGCCGGTGCATCTGCTGGACCGCGCCGAATGGGAGCGGGTGATCGCGATCAACCTCACCGGCACGTTCCTGGTCGCAAAAGCGGCGCTGGCCAAAATGATCGACCAACCGCGGGTGGACGGGGAGCGGGGCTCGATCGTGACGCTCGCCAGCATCGAGGGATTGGAAGGCACCGCCGGCGGCAGCGCGTACAACGCGTCCAAAGGTGGCGTCGTGCTACTCACCAAGAACATCGCGCTTGACTACGGCCCGAGCGGTATCCGCGCAAACGCCATTTGCCCCGGCTTCATCGAAACCCCAATGACCGGCAGCGTATTCGGCTTACCGGGCATGGAAGGTCCGAAAGCCTCGATCACCGAGGAGCACGCGCTGCAACGGATGGGCCTGCCGGACGAAATCGCCGCCATGGCGGCTTTTTTGGTATCTCCCGACGCGTCATTCGTGAGCGGTCAGGCCATTGCTGTCGACGGTGGCTACACGGCCGGTCGCGATCATGGCGTGGTTCAGCTCTTCGGTCTTCCACAGTGAACTAGGTCGAATTCGACTCACTCAGAACCGGAATCCCGGAAAGCGCGGGAAGATGGGGATGCGCGGCATCATTGGACCCGGCGCCCTGGGGAATCGGGGGCCTTGTCCGAACCGAGGACCTTGCGGGTACCGAGGACCTTGTGGCGCCGTGAAATTCCTTGGCGGCTGGGGGATCTGGGCGCGGAACCGCGGAGCCGGCGCGCGCAACGGTGGCTGGGCTAGGTTTATCCGCGGCTGACTCAATGGCACGCGTATAGGCGGGGCCGGGCTTATCGCGTGCATGGGCACGGGCACGGGTGGCGGCGCTGCGATGGGCGCGGGAGCCGGCAGGTGCAGTGGCGGCGGCGCCGCATGAACGGGAAGCGGATGTGGCACCGAAAGCCGTGGCGCCGACGGTGGTGCAGCCGCCACTACGTGATGCGCGACGAGGGCATGGCCGGGAGTCGGCCGCAATGCCACCGATGGCCGGATACCCAGTGCCAGCGCTACCTCCAGTGCCAACGCAGCGCTGACAACGACGACCGCCAACACACTGCCGATCAACGCCAGCGGGCCGCGGCGCTCGCTCGTGACGGCGATCTTCGCGACGCCGGTCTGCGCATCGGCGTCCACATCGGGCGCAGCGCTGTAGGCGCGATCCTGCTCGAGATAGCCGGGTAAGACGGCGTATGGGTCAACCTGACCTGTGGCGGGATCTTGCGCGTATGCCAAAGCGGCGGTTGAGGATGCGAACAGCGGCGCGTTGGCCGACGCTAGGGCCGCGCCGCGGGCCAGCGCCATATCCGGATCCGCGGGCGCACTGACCGGAAGGCATGACGCCGCTTCGAGGGTCGGTTTGATCGGCGCGATATCCACGTCGCAGCCGACGATGAACAGCCCCTGCGCGGATGTCTTCGGCGCGTGGAGATTGGCGATCATCGCGACCAGTCCCGGGAGCGGTGATGCACTGCGCAGTGGACGGCGATCCACATCGGTGATCGAACCGTCCGTCGCGTCGACGACAGCGAGTGTGGCGGTGTCCGGTTCGACAAATAGCATCGCAATAGAGTCGTAACCGAATGCCTGCCCTACGGTTTGGGCTAGCGCGGCGGCCGCCAAGAACGCGGACACCAGCATGACGTTCTCCACCTTGCGGGCGGCCAATGCCGCCGCGAGTGCTGCGGCATCGCGCGGATCGGTCCACGTCACTCCGGTCGACATCAACTGGTGGCCGCCCTGTCCGGCTCCCTCGCGAGTACCGAGGATGGCGGCGGCCACCTGGTCGGAAGCGCTGAGCGTTGCCGGGTCGCCGCCGTCGTCGACACCGAAGCGATCCTCATCGATGGTCACGCCGTCGGCGCTTCGTCCTTCGACCAGGACCATGCGGACCGTTTTGGGTGCCATCGATACCCCGAGCACGATGTCCAAAGCGCCTCCAAGCCAGTCACCAGCTGCTTCGGACTACTTCGGCGGGGCGGCTCGCGGCGTTACAGCTCATGGGCCTGTTTGGTGAGCCCGAGCGCCGGGTAGCCGAAACTCGGTGCGCGCAACAGCCCGTGCGCACCGAAATCCAGAGATTTGGGAGGAAACCATGGCTAATGCTGCGGTAAAGACGCCCACCGATGTCGTCCAGTTTCTCGTCGGGCAGCACGAGCAGATCAAGTCGTCGTTTGCCGAAACGCTTGCTGCTTCCGGCAAGGCCCGGGAGCAGGCGTTCGTGAAGCTGCGCCGGTTGCTCGCCGTGCATGAAACCGCCGAAGAGGAGATTGTTCACCCGCGGGCGAAGCGCAAGGTTCCCAACGGGGACAAGATAATTGAGGAGCGGTTAGACGAGGAGCACGAAGCCAAGACGGTGCTGTCCGAATTGGAGAAGCTCGACGTCGACGACCAGTCGTTCACCGACACGCTGACCAAGCTTCGCGACGCGGTTGTTGAGCACGCGGAGAAGGAGGAGAAGCAGGAGTTCGCCAAGCTCGAGCAGGCATTGGGCGGTGCCGAACTCGAGCGGATGGGCCGTGCGGCCAAGCTCGCCGAGGCGCTCGCACCGACCAGGCCACACGCCGGGGTGGAATCGCAGATAGCGAATCTATTTGCCGGACCTTTCGCGGCAATGATGGACCGCGCGCGCGACACGATCATGGGTAAAGGCTGAGCCAGGGGTATGCGCCGTGAGCGCTACCAAGGCACCCGGAGCAGAGCAATTTCTGCCCGAGGATCATGCGCTGGATTCGCTTGCTGCGGCGGCGAGTTGCTGTCGTGGTTGCGCGTTGTACGAGAATGCCTCGCAGACCGTGTTCGGGCATGGCCACCCCGATGCGCCGATCATGCTGGTGGGTGAACAGCCCGGCGACCGCGAGGATGTCGAGGGGCTGCCGTTCGTCGGCCCGGCCGGGCGGCTGCTTGCGCGTGCACTCGACGACGCGGGCCTCGATCCGGAGCTGACGTATACGACCAACGCCGTCAAGCACTTCAAGTTCACGCGCAAGGACGGCAAACGTCGAATACACCAGAAACCGAATCGAACCGAGGTAGTCGCTTGCCGGCCCTGGCTCATCGCCGAGATCGAAACGCTCGAACCGCAGGTGATCGTCTTGCTTGGCGCTACTGCTGCTCAGTCGTTGCTGGGCAGTGCTTTTCGCGTCTCGGCTCATCGCGGTGAGCTGTTGCACTTGCCGGCGGAGGCGCACGTTGAACTGGACCCGGAGCCGCTGCTGACGGCCACTCTGCATCCGTCGGCTGTCCTACGCGATCGCACCGATCGCGAAGGGGCGTACAAGTCGTTGGTCGACGACTTGCGCAGTGCGCGTAAAGCGCTGGCGGGGTAAGCGCGCTGGGGCGCGTCGCGATTCGCTACGGTGATGACCGTGGCCATGCCGAGTAAGCCGCTCATGTTCTTGGCGGTCGTTAGTGTCGTCCTGGGCTTGCCGCCGACGACCGCAGCCGCGGAACCGCCGGGGTTTCCTGATGTGAATGCCTTTGCGCCGGTGGACCCGAGGCCCTACGTCGGAGGAGGCTTGGGTCATCCAGCGGTCAATTTTCACTTTGCGACGCCCGACGGAGTGTTATGCCGTTGGCAAGGGCAGTACCCCTCCGACCCAAACGGTTACGTGGACGTTCGGTGCAGCGGCAACATCCCCGGTATCCCCGATGACGGTAGCCCTGGGTGCGCGCAACTGGGATGTCACGCTGCGCGGGCGGCGCAGCGTGGGGCT
>DAIODV010000195.1:0-1453 GCA_036746615.1 Mycobacterium sp. | reverse complement strand
ACCCCATATGTCTTCACCCGAGGCGTCGGAGACTGCCCGCCATTTCCGGCTTGGATCAGGGTGTTGGACGTTGGCCAGTCCGTCTCTGACAACAACGTCACATGCGTTGTGGGCGCAGGCAATCTGACCGCGTGCATCGACGCCGTCCACAACCGGGGATTCGTCCTGCAGCCGTCCGGCAGCTGGGTGTTCTAATCCGGCTCATCGTCGTCTTCATCCTGGAGAAGTTTCTCCGGATGGTGGAACGTATTCGTTCTTGGTTGACCGCGAACCGCCGAAGAACACTTCAACGTGCTATCTCGTAGCCGAGCGCAGCCGTAACGACAGTCCCATCTCCAAGGCGAAATACGGACTCGTCGCGCGTTGTCAGGTCATTTGCTGCAGACGGTCACGAGGAGGGGAGTCCCTGAGATGTCGCCGGGGATAGTCGCGGTGTTTCCCGGTGCGGCGGGCACGGATCCGTTGGAGCTGTTGCCAAATGCGCCGTTAACGTTCTTTTGCCAGTTGATCGCACCGTCCTGATACCAATAAGTCACGTCGATGTTGTAGAAGATACCCAGGTAGTTGGTGTAACCGGCATGGGCGTCGAGTTGAGTTCCGTTCAGGGGCAAACAACCCGGGGGGTCTGCGGCCGCGGCGGGGCTTGCGGCCAAAGCGATCGAGACGGCTGCAACCACGGCCGAGGCGACGGCGAGACTGTGTTGTCTGAGTGTCATCTTGTCTACCTGTATCTCTCTGCCAGAACCCTCAGCTCAAGGGTCATTTGCCTTATATAGGTCACAATCCGCGCAGTGTTACACCACCTCCTGTGAGATAGCTGATGACCCGCATCCGACGGCGGGTTGCCGACTACACCGCCGACCGAGCGACCCCAGTTACGGATCGTCTTCGTCTTCGTCGCCGTCGCGCAGCAGTTTTTCCGGATGGTGGAACGTATTCGTTCTTGGTTGGCCGTGGTCGAGGTGGGGTGGTGGGATCCATTCGGTTTGGCCGTGGTGGTTTTTGCGGGTGGTCCACCCGTTTTCGGCTAGTGGGTGATGCCCTCCGCAGGCCAGTGTGAGGTCGTTGATGTCGGTGGTGTGGGTTTTGGCCCAGGGCTTGGTGTGGTGCACTTCGCAGAGGTAGCCGGAGACGTCGCAGTTGGGGAACGTGCAGCCGCGATCGTTGGCGTACAAGGCAATTCGTTGGGCCGGCGAGGCGAGTCGTTTGGTGTGATACAGCGCCAGGGCTTGACCCTGATCGAAGATCGCCAGGTAGTGATGGGCGTGGCTGGCCAGCCGGATCACGTCGGACATGGGCAGCAGCGTGCCGGCGGCGGTGAGCGTTTGGCCCGCACCGGCTTCGAGTTCGGCCAGGGTGGTGGTGACGATGACCGATGCCGGTAAACCGTTGTGCTGGCCCAGCTCACCGGAGGCGAGCAGGGTGGTAGCGGCGTCGTTGAGGGCGTCGTGGT
>DAIODV010000194.1:0-7339 GCA_036746615.1 Mycobacterium sp. | reverse complement strand
ATGGCGTGCAGTGATCGCCGCCCGATGTTGCCGGTGGTCCACTGGATCACCCGAAGCGGACGATCTGCGCTGGTCGTGCTCATCGAGGCTCCTTTGCCCACTGCCCGGCTTAGGCGTCCAACCGGGTGAATTGGTCCTGGCGGTAGTGCTCGACACAGGCTGCGCGCCGGATCTTGCCGCTCGTCGTCGTGGGGATCGACCCGGGCGACACCAGCACCAGGTCTCCGACACTCAAGCCGTGCGCATTCGAGATCGCTGACGTGACATCGCTTTTGACGGAGGTGAACCGATGCATCGCCTCCTCGCTGGAAGCGTCTCTCTCCTTGAGTTCGATGACGGTGACCAGCTTCTCGGTACTGTTCACCGGAACCGAGATCGCCGCGACCCGACCGCCAGTGATCTCTTGGACCGTCGCTTCGATGTCCTCGGGATAGTGATTTCGGCCGCGGATGATCAGCAGGTCTTTGATGCGTCCGACAATGAACAGCTCACCGTCGAAGATGAAACCCAGATCGCCACTTCTTAACCAGGGCCCGTCAGGGGTGCCCGGCGACGGGTCGACGAGTGTTGCCCCGAAGCAACGCTGCTCCTCGGGCGGTTTGCGCCAGTAGCCGTCGGCGACATTGCCCCCATATATCCATATCTCGCCGACCACACCCTGCTCGCACTCGCGATCGGTGTCGCTGTCGACGATCCGCACCGTGGGTGATTGCGGCACTTTGTATTTGACCAGCGCGGTGCCCGTCCCGGCCGCGCAGCGCTGAGCGCGGCCCGCCGAGAGCTCCGCGACATCGAAGTTCACAGCCCCCGATGCATCACTCCACATGCCGGTCGCCACGAAAACAGTGGCCTCCGCCAACCCATATGAAGGACGCATCATCTGGTCCCGAAAGTTGAAGTGAGCGAACCGATCAGCGAAACGTTGCAATGTTGCCGACTCGACACGTTCGGCACCGCTGATGATGCCGAGCACCCCGCCGAGGTCGAGCCCGGCCAGGTCAGTGTCAGTTGTCTTGCGGGCGGCCAGGTCAAAGGCGAAGTTAGGCGCCGCTGACCACGCGTGAGGATTCTCGGCCAGCGATCGCATCCACCTGGCCGGCCTTTCCAAGAACGACACCGGGCTCGTCAGCTCAACGCGGTGGCCGTTGAGGATTGGCGCGCAGACTCCGAGCATCAACCCCATGTCGTGGTACAAGGGCAACCACGACACCATCGTGGTGTCCGGTGGAGCAACCAGGCCGGCGTCCGCGAAGAAGGCGCGCATCAGCTGCTCGACATTGACTTGCAGGTTGCGGTGCGAGATCACCACGCCGGCAGGCAGCCGGGTCGAACCGGAGCTGTACTGCAAATACGCGATGTCGGGCAAATCGGTTGACCGAGAGCTTGTTTCGCCATTAACGTCCAGATTCATCGAATCGATTTCGACGATCTTCGGTGCAGCATCCATGCCTGCTTGATCAACGTATTCAGCGATTTCGTCGGCGACCGCGGATGTGGTGAGAACGACGGAGGGCGACGTGTCGGCAAGGATCGCACTGACCCGCTCATGAGTTGAGCCGCGGTGCGGCAAGGGGAGCGGAACTGCGATGAGCCCAGCCTGCATGGATCCCAAGAACCCCGCGACGTACTCAAGGGATTGGGGTGCCAGTATTACCGCCCTGTCGCCGACCGATCCATGAGGACCAAGCTCGCGTGCCACATTCAGCGTTCGACGGGATAGCTGCGACCATGTCAGACTCTCGCGAACACCGGCCCAATCGTGTTCGTAATTGGTAAAAGTGAACGCCACGTCATGCGGCCGCAGGCTGGCGCGCCCGTGCAGCATCGACAGAACAGATGACTGAGGCATAGGAGTCAGTGGCCGGCTTCGCCGGCGCTGTGCGACAACACGGACATCGCGCCGGCGAGGATCTGGGAGAACGGGTCAGCCCCGCCGCCGAATGTCGCCTGGTTGGCCGGCGCAGTGACCTCCGCTGGATCGAAGCCGTGCACCGGGTCCACCTGAACCGGAGCGGTCGACGGGTCGTCGTTGCGCGAATAGCCGGCGTTCACGCGGGGGATCAGGATCGCGTCGAGCTTATTCAACGTGTCCTCCGGGATCCCGATGTATTTGAGCGGCATCACAAGCGGAAGGTGCTTTTCCGGGACCATGATCGTCGTGTCTTTCGCGCCCCTGGAGTTGATCGTGGTTCTGATGTTCTGCGGCGGCACCATGCTCGCGTTCGTGAACGCCACCGCGGTGTGACCGGTGGCGAGGCCCATGAGTGTGTTGGCGAAGGCGAACATGTTGTCAGGCCGGTCGGGGAAGTCTGCGATGGAGTCGTACGCGGCCACGAACCGGTTGGTGTCGTACTGGCTCTCGTACGGCGGCGGCATTGTGTAGTCGAGTGCGGGAACAACGCTGCCGACCGGGAAGGTAGCGGTCAGGAAACTCTGACCGAAGGCGTGATGCCCAATCGGGTCGCCGAATGTCGCGAAGTTCAGCGTGTTCGGCGGGGGAGCCGCCGGGTCAGTCGCCAGCCGAGCCTGCGCGCCGTCGACCACGAACCCGCCCTCGGACAAGCCAATCGCCGTCCCGGGGCGACCGGTTTTGATCGCCGCCTCGAGGTTGTCCACGCCGACGTCGACCGACTGGCCGACGCTGGGGCCGTCGAGGCCCAATCCGGGAAACACCTGATCGCCGATCTTGCCGATGCCCGGGAAGAGCCTTTCCAGCACGTGGCCCTGAACCTGGCCCGCCGGGTAGGGGACAATTTCGCGCTTCTGGCCCGGGAACCATTGGGCGCCCTCCTGGCGGATGTACTCGTCGTAGGGAATCCCCAAAACGTGAGCGCCACCGAGGGCGAACGCCGTCTGGTCGCCCGGCGCCCCGGGCGTCGGCGGACCGCCGACGGGCGGATCGTCAGCCGAGGCGGTGCCGACGCCGAAACATGTTGTGGCGCCGACAGTTACCAGCGCCGTAACCCTTGCGAGTAGTTTCTTCATTCCTACTCCTGACCGTTCGGCTTCACTAGTTTCACATACATCATGTGCCCGCGCTAACCCGTCCTCGTGACGGCCACCAGTTTGCCTGGCCGACCAGCGCGGCGATGGCGGGAACCGTGATGGTGCGTACCACGAAGGTGTCCAGCAAAATTCCCACACCGATCACGAAACCGCCCTGGACCACGGTGCCGATGCTGGAGAACAGCAGACCGCACATCGAGGCAGCGAAGATCAGACCAGCCGCGGTGATCACGCCGCCTGTCGAACTCAGCGTGCGAATAATGCCGTATCGCATGCTGTGCGGAGACTCGTCACGCATTCGCGAGACAAGCAGCATGTTGTAGTCGGCTCCCACCGCGACCAACACCACGAATGCCAGTGGCGGCACGCTCCAATGCAGTTGCTGGCCGAGGATGATTTGAAATACCAGCGCGCCAATGCCCACTGCCGACAGATACGAAATGATCACGGACGCAACCAGATACAGCGGGGCGACAACCGCCCGCAGCAGCAGGATCAAGGTCAGTAGCACGACGAAGAGCGTGACCGCGATGATGAATCGGATGTCGTGCTGGTAGTAGTCCCGGGTGTCCTTCAGGCCGACGGTGTATCCCGCCATCGATACCTTGGCGTCCGCCAACGCGGTATTCGGCTGGGCTCCCCGAGCGGTCGCAAGGATCGCGTTGACCTGATCCATAGCTTCGGTGCTGAAGGGATTGAGCTTGGTTTGGACCAAGTACCGCACCGAGTGGCCGTCTGCCGAGATGAATACCTTGGCCGCTTCCTGGAACTCCGGCAAATGCAGCAGCTGGGCCGGGATGTTGAAGCCGGCCATTGCCGGTCTTGCAGCGTCGTGCTTCAGCGACAACAAAAATGTCGCCGCCTCATTGAGCCCACCGCCGAGCTGCTTGACCTGGTCGACAAGCTGGTTGACCGCGTCAGCAATTTGCCGGCTCCCACCGGCGAACTGGTCGGCGCCACTCTGCAGCTGGTCCAGGTTCGCCTGTAGCCCGCCAGGTTGGTCCATCCCCATGGAACGCAGCACACCGGTGAGCTTTTCGACGCCCGCACGCATCCGGTCCGTTGTCGCCTTCAGCTCCTTTTTGTCCGGGTAGTCCTGCAGTTGGTGGGCCAGGTCGTTGATCGCATCGAGGTCTTCTTGATCGCGCGAACCAACCAGCTGCTCGAACGCTCCGCGGGTGGTGCTGCAGGACTCGTTGAGATCGCAGACGGGGTTGCCCTGCAGCGCGGCCAGCACCGGGCCGATCCATTCGAACATGTTCTTGGCCGTGCTGTAGTTCCAGCCCATGGTGTTGCTGAGCGAGTTCACGTGGTCGACGAGTTGGGCCGCGACGTCGACCTCATGGACCAATACGTCGCCGCTGTATTGGTCTTTCGACGACTTAAAGGTGTTTTCCAATTCCTGCACGCTGGCCGCCAGCTCGCCGACTTGGCCGCGCACCTCGTCGAGTTTGTCGGCCAGCGTGACCGACCCAGCTGACAGCTGGTTGAGATCGTTGGTGTGGTCGTTGATCAGAGTGGAACCGCCGGCCAGAAAGGTGCCGATAGCGCCCGCCTGATAGGTGGCCCTGAATTGTTCCGGCACGTTTCCGGTGGGACGCGTAATACCGCTGATTGCAGCGACATTCGGCAGTTGGCTCACGCGGTCGGCCATCTGCTCCATGTCTGCGAGGGCCTGCGGTGTGCGAAGGTCATGCGGTGACTGGATGAGGATGTACTCGGGAATGGACTGATTCACCGGGAAATGGTGATCCAGCGCGGTGTACCCGATGGAGCTTGGAGCAGAAGACGGCAGGGCCTTGCGATCGTCGTAGTTGTAGCGCACCAACGTTGCACAACTCGCGAGGAGGGCCAACACGAGCAGGCTGGCAACTAAATGGACCCTCGGTCGGCGGACAATCCGGATGCCCGACCGCCGCCAGAAAAGGGCGGTCAGTTCACGCCGCGGCTTTACCCAGCCGCGTGGACCGGCGAGCACCAGAATCGCCGGCAGCAACGTCACCCCGGCCAGGAATGCCACGCCGACCCCGATCGCCGACGCGACTCCGACCGTTTTGAACACACCCATACGGGCGAAGCTGATCAGGAGAAACGTGATTCCGACGGTGGCGGCGGATGCGGCGATCACTTTTCCGACCGAGATCAGCGCCCGCTTGACGGCCTGATCGAAGTCCTCACCTCGCCGCAGATAGTCGTGATAGCGGCTGATGAGAAAGACCGCGTAATCCGTTCCGGCGCCGGCCATGATCGCGCTCAGAAAGACGATGGACTGGTTCGAGACACCGGTGGCAGTCAGATCGGAGTATCCGGCCACCACCGCCTGCGCGATTACCAGGGATAACCCGATCGTCACCAACGGCAGCAGCATGGTGACCACGCTGCGGTAAACCACCAGCAGGACGATGAGCACCAGGACGCCGATCGCCAGCTCGATGGGAAGCCGATCCCGATCGCCCGCGACCGTGAGGTCTGCGACGGTGGCCGCCGGCCCGGTGACATTTACCCTCAGCGCTGATCCGGCGACGGAGTGTTTGACGATGTCGCTGATCTGGTTGAAGGCGGCGTAGGACCGTGGAGTGCCCAACTCGCCGGCCACGCCGACCGGAAGCACCCAAGCCTTGTTGTCCTTGCTGGTCACGATCGAGCGCAAGGGTGGTGTGCTGATGAAGTCCTGCAACATCACGACGTCTCGGGTGTCGTGCCGCAATGCATCCACCAATTGGCGGTAGGTGGCTTCGTCGGATTTGTCCAGTCCTTTGTCGTCGGTCAGGACGACCAGCAGGAGGTCTTCGGTGCCCGATTCGTGAAACGCCTCGGTCATCTTCCGGGCGGTGACGGTCGACGGTGCATCGCTGGGCAGGATCGCCAGCGGGTGCTTCTGGGCCATCTCGCCCAGCGACGGCGACGTCAGTGTGAGCACGGCCGCGATCGCGACCCAGAGCCCGATGACTACCCACGGCCACCGGACCACGAAATTGGCTAGCCGTTGCATACCGTCCTCACCGCCCTGCCACTGATTCGCCCCGCGCTACGCGACGCGCCCCCAATGGCCGCTGTCAGCGACCCGCACGCACACAGACTTCATCGCATCCATATAGCGGGTGACGGACTTCCGGGCGACCGGGTTATCGGGATGCATGATCGCCATGACCGTGCCCTCGCCGTATCGAAATACGTAGATCGTCAGCTGATACGAATACCGGCCGTCGGGATAGATTCCAATATTGTTCGCCAGGCCCAGGTCGGCCGCCGCGAGGATAGCGTTGAGCGGGGCCGCGCCGCCATGGAAGAAGTTCGACACCGGAAAGTTCGGCTCTGGCCACTTCAACCAGGGTGCCAGCTCCAATACCCGGTAGTACGGCACTTTCGCCATGTCCAGAGCTGAGTCGAACGAAGCCTGCGCCGCCCATGCAGCATCGCTGAAGGAGGTTGCTGCTATCGGCACAGTGATCGGGATCAGGCCGGTAAACCAACCCTGGGTCATAAAGTTGTCGCTCGCTGTGCGGGAATCTCTCGGGGTGAGCCCGTAGTAGGTGAGAGCGCCGGTGAACTCGTGTTCCACCAGGCCGAGGCAGGCGAACAAGCCGCCGACAAAGCGCGCGCCGGCCGCCGTGCAGGCTGACTCGTATCGGTCCGTCTGTTCTGGGCTCATCAGGACTTCGGAGGTCATGGAACTGCTCGTCGACTCCGACGGATTACCGAGCGGAAGTGGGAACTCTGGAAAGCCGCCATTATTGTTCTCGGCGAAGTCAATCCAGGCCTGTACGCCGGGCGAATCCAAGGTCAACGACGACGTGAACTCGCGTTCGCGGGTACAGAAATCGTCGAAGCTGCCGGCATCGGGCAGTGTGAGCGCCTGACCGCCTGCGCTCAACGCCGAATACATTCCGTTGGCTTCCAGCATCGTTGTGCCGATCAAGGTCGCGTCGCCGTGGACGTGATCCATCGCGGCAAAGAGCGTGAAGTAATCCTCGGTCTGGATGATCCCGAACGTAAAGCAGCCCCACTCCAGCGGATTCGGTATGGCCACTACATGAGCGCGTATTTGGTCAACGGTCATGTTGCCGTGATTGATCGGAGCAAACTCAATATCGGCCGGATCGCTGATGGCATGCCTGATGAACTCTCCGTCGCCGGTGTGCTCGAACCAACTCCGGAACGTGTCATGCCGGCGCAGATACGCGTTCAGGGCCTGATCCATCGCCGAAATGTCGCACTGGCCGGGAACGTCGCAGGCACCGATGATCTGCCGGGAAAAGCTGAGGCCCGCGGCGGTCCGTTCCCAGTAATTTCGCAGATGTTGGCCCTGCATGTAGCTGACCGGCACCGAGCT